>DATHEP010000112.1:0-5131 GCA_035318525.1 Conexibacter sp. | reverse complement strand
GGTGGCTCAGTTGAGGAAGTCGAGCAGCGAGGACTGGACGATGTTCGAGCCGGCGCGCAGCGCCGCCGTGTAGGCGGCCTGCTGGGTCGTGTAGTCGGTGATCGTCTGCGCCATGTCGGCGTCCTCGGTCTCCGACAGCAGTCTCGACGCGTTGACCTCGAGGCTGCCAAGGCGCGCCTCCGCGACCGCCAGGCGGTTCGTGCGCGCGCCGACCTCGGCACGGATGCCGTTCAGCACGTCGAGGTTCGCATCGAGCCGTCTCAGGTCGGTGGTGCGCAGCGCGTCGGCGTCGGCGGCGGTGCCACCGCGCAGGTGGTCGGAGACGTCGCGCAGCACATGCAGCAGGCCGTCGTCTCTCGCCGCCTGCCCGTCGCCGAGCAGCGCCTGCAGGTCGATGTTGATCGGGATCTCGACCTGCGGGCCGATCTCGCGCGTGATCGTCCCTCTGTCGCCGGCGTAGGAGTCAGGCCCGCCGAGCGGCCACGGCGCCGTGTCGGTCGCGGTGCCGGAGAACACGTAGCGGCCGCCGTACTGGACGTTCGCCTCCTGCTTGATGCCGTCGATCAGCTCGTCGACCTCGTCGGCGATCGCGTTGCGCGCCTGCGACCCGGCGGCGTCGTTGCCGGCCTGCACGAGCAGCTCGCGCACGCGCTGGAGCGAGTCGGAGACCTGGCCGAGCGCGGTGTCGCTCGTGTTGAGCCAGCCGATGCCCTCGGCGACCGTGCGCTGGTGCTGCTCGAGCCCGGCCAGCTCGCCGCGCAGCGCGAGCGCGCGGCTCGTGCCGTAGGGGTCGTCGGAGGGGCGCGTGATCTGCTTGCCGGAGGACAGTCTCCGCTGCAGGTCGGAGAGGCGGCCGAGGCCGTCGTTGAGGTCGCGCACGACCGAGCGCGAGGTCATCAGCGTGGTGACGCGCATCGACATCGCCGCCACCGGCCCCTAGAGCCCGACCCGGCCGGTGCGCGTGATCAGCGTCTCCAGCATCTCGTCGATCGTCGTCATCGTGCGCGCGGAGGCCTGGTAGCCGCGCTGGAAGCGGATCAGGTTCGTCATCTCCTCGTCGAGCGAGACGCCGGCGACGCTCTGGCGGCGGTCCTCGACCGCGTTCACGAGCGACCGCGCGGTCGCCTCGCCGCGCACCGCCGCCTGCGACTCGGTGCCGATGCGCGCGACGAGGCCCTGGTAGAGCTGGTCGGTCGTGCCGCCGCGCAGTCTCGCGATCGCCTGCGCGACGTCGTTCTCGCCGGCCGCTCTGCCGCTGCCGGTCTGCACGGTCGCCTCGGTGACGACGACGGCGATCGTGTCGGCTCTCGTGCCTCTCGCGTCGAAGAAGGGCGTGCTCGTGTGCAGCGCGTTGACGGATCTGACGAGGTCGTCGGCGACCGCGTCGAGCTGGTCGCGGTAGGTGAGCGCGGGGCCGGTGGCGCTTGCGAGGTCGAGCAGCGCGCCGAGCTTGCCGCCCGGCGCTCTCAGCGTCTGCGGCCACGTGTAGCCGGCGGGGATGCTCGGGTCGACGAGCGTGACGCCACCGAAGTCGACTCTGTAGCGGCTGTCGCCGGTGTCGGTGACCGAGACCT
Source organism: Conexibacter sp. (assembly GCA_035318525.1). Classification (GTDB taxonomy): domain Bacteria; phylum Actinomycetota; class Thermoleophilia; order Solirubrobacterales; family Solirubrobacteraceae; genus Conexibacter. The sequence goes on along the minus strand of DATHEP010000112.1, from coordinate 3,557 downwards.
GGCCGAGCGCGGAGAGTCTGTCGAGCAGTTGGTCGCGGCGGTCCATCAGGTCGTTCGGCTGCTGGCCGCGGAAGACCGCGTCGCCGATCGCTCTGTTGAGCCCGGCCAGCTCGCTCGCCATGCCGGCGATCTCGCCGTTGGTGCCGGTGATCGCGTCGAACTCGTCCTGCGCCTGCTGCGCGACCGTCGTGAGCTGCTGGTGGATCGTTCTGAACGTGGTGCCGAGCGTCTGCGCCGTCGCCACCAGCGCGGCGCGCGCGCCGGCGTTCTCGGGCGCGTTCGCGACGTCGCTCCACGCGTCCCAGAAGCTCGCGAGCTGCGCCGCGAGGCCGTCGTCGGTCGGCTCGGCGAACGCCAGCTCGACCTGGTCGAGCGAGGTCGTGCGCGCGGTCGCGTCGCCGAGGCTCATCTGCTGGGCGCGGTACTGGAGGTCGAGGAACTGGTCGCGGATGCGGCGGATCGCGGAGACGTCGACGCCTGAGCCGAGCTGCGCGCCGGCGCCCGTGTTGACGGAGTTGCCCTGCGGGATCACGTAGGGCCGCGTCGGCGCGAGCACGGCCTCCTGGCGGCTGTAGCCGGGCGTGTTCGCGTTGGCGACGTTGTGGCCGGTGACGTCGATCGCCTGCTGCTGTGCGAGCAGGCCGCGGAGCGAGGTCTGGAGGCCGAAGAAGGCGGAGGTCATGCCTGCAGGTCCAGTGCGCGGAGGCTGGGTCGCGGCGGGACCCGGTTCCCGCTCACCCCGCTGCTGCGGATCCCGCCGGCCGTGTAGCCGCCGGCGTCGCCGGGCGCGGCCGGGTCGACGAGTCGCAGCAGGTGGTCGAGGAACGACAGCTCCTGCCGCATCAGCGCCTGGTTGCAGGTGTGCTCGCGGGTCAGCTCGGCGAGCAGGCCCTGCAGCTCGGCGCTGCGTGCCTGGGCGAGCTGCGCGTCGTGTGGCGCCATGAGGGCGGTCAGCTGCGTGAGCGTGACGGCCGTGGGTGCGGCGCCGAGCTGGGCGCCGGCGCGTGCGAGCAGGCGGGCGCGGTCCTCTTCGAGGCGCGCGCGCCGCTCGAGCTCCGCCTGGAAGATCGCGACCTGGTGCACGACGCCGTCGACGTCCTGGTTGCGGATCGCGATGCCCTGGGCGAGCACCGACTGCAGCAGCCGCTGCGCCGAGCCGAGCTGTGCCTCCAGGTGGGCGAGCACGTCGCCGGCGAGGCGGGGGTCTTGCGTCGGCGTTGGTGTCATCGCGAGGGCGCTCATGCCGTGGCGCTCCGGCTCGGGGCGGTGCTCCGGCTCGGGTCGAGCGCTGCTGCGGGCGGGTCCTGTCGCGGTGTGAGGCGTTCCGCGAGCAGGCTCGCGGAATCGTCCTCACCCGCGCCACCCGCCCGATCGGCGTTGGCTGGCTCGATCGCGTCGGCGAGCTGCCTGGCGAGGCCGAGGCCGCCGCTGCTCATGACGCCGTCGGCCATCGCTTCGGGCAGGAGGCTGGCGTAGGGGCTGTCGCCGCCGAGGGCCTCTCTGGCGGAGCTTGCCAGCGACTCGGTGAGCTGCTGCACGAGCAGCCGCTCGAAGCCGAGCGCGCCGGCGTATGCGTCCTGGCGGGCCTGTGGCGCCTGGCGGATGTCGGCCGGCAGGGATGCGCGGTCGATCGGCGGGAGGCCGGCGAGCGTCATCGCTTCACCTGGTTGGCGATCTCCATCATCTGGTCCTGCATCTGGATCGCCTTGCTCGCGAGCTGGAAGCTGCGCTGCGCGTCGATCATGTCGACCATCGCGTCGGCGACGTCGACGTTGGAGCCCTCGAGCGCGCCTTGGCGGATCTCGCTCGCATTCGCCGCGACGTCGGTCGCGGCGCCGCTCTCGGCGGTCGCCTCGAACAGGTTGGCGCCGAGCGCGCGCAGGCCGTCGGGCGCGGGCACGGTGACGAGCTGGATGCGGCCGAGCGTCGCGCCGGTGCCGGCACGCACGGTGCCGTCGGCGCCGATCGCGATCTGCTCTGGCGTCGTCCCTCTCGGAACGGTGATGCCGGGCTCCACGAGGTGGCCGTCCTTCGTCGTCAGGCGGCCGGTCGCGTCGAGGCGGAAGGAGCCGTCGCGCGTGAGCGCGAGGCCGCCGTCGGCGCGGCGGACCTGGAAGAAGCCGGGGCCTTGGATGGCGACGTCGAGCGGCTGCCCGGTCGGCTGCAGCGCGCCCTGCGCCTGGGCGCGGCCGATGAAGCTCGCCGCCGCGCCCGAGCCGGCCAGCACGGTCTCGCCGGCGCCATCGCCCTGCGCGCTGTAGAGCAGGTCGCGGAAGCCGACGCGCACGTGCTTGTAGCCGGTCGTCGAGGTGTTCGCGAGGTCGTTCGCGACGCCGTCGATGCGGGTCTGCTGGGCGGCCATGCCGGCCGCGGCGGAGTAGAGGCCTGCGAGCATCGTCCCGTTCCGTGCCCTAGACGCTCATGCCGCTGCCGGAGGCGACCTGCGTCGCGGTGCGGCGCAGCGTGTCGTCGATCGTGTTGATGACCTTCTGGCCGGCCTCGAAGGCGCGGAACGAGGCGATCATGTCGACCATCGTGCGGGCCGGGTCGACGCCGGAGCCTTCGAGCGCGCCGGCGCGGACGGTACCGGCAGCCTGTCCGGCGGCGGTGCCCTGGTAGAGGTTCTCGCCCTGCTTCGTCGCCCTCGCGAGCGCGAAGACGCCGACGTCCCGCGCGTTCACGCGGCCGTCGGCGGTGAGACGGACGGGGGCGCCGTCGCGGCTGAGCACGCGGTTGCCGAGCGCGTCCGTGAGCGTGCCGTCGCCGGCTGCGGCGAACTGGCCGTTGCGCGTGTAGCGGACGCCCGCGTCGGTCTGGACCCCGAACCAGCCTTCGCCCGCGATCGCGAGGTCGAGCGGCTCGCCGGTCTCACGCAGCGCGTGGGGCGCGGTGTCGGTGACCATGCGGTCGGCGGCGACGCCGCTCGTGAGCCCGCCGATCGCCTGACCGGTCTTCGTGTTGCTCAGCAGCAGCTCGGCGAACGCTCTCTGCGTGACGCGGTCCGCCTTGTAGCCGGGCGTCGAGGCGTTCGCGAGGTCGTTCGCGATCTGGTCCTGCCGCATCTGCTCGGCGACCATCCCGGACGCCGCGATGTAGAGGCCACGCTCCATTCGCCCCGGGTGGTCGGCGGGTGGGGGTGGTTCTTGAGCGGGGCAGGGTCGCCGACGCGCTCCGCTCCCGCGTTCGCGATGCGCCGGCGTGGTTCGTCGGCTGGGGAGGGGGGAGGGAGCAGGTGCCCGGGCGTTCGGGCGTTCTTGCGTAGCGGTTCACGCGTCCGCCTACGCAACGTCCACGTTCTCCGGCGCGTTCGTGCGTGCACCGGATCGATGAGTGCAGGTTGCGTACCTGTACGGGACGTAACTTGTCGCTCTTAGTTGTGGATCGTCACGGTTTGCGCAGTTCGCGCGACCGGTGGCGCAAAGCAGACGCTCGCCGGGCGCCGCGAACCGCGAGGAGCTACGAGCGGCAGCGCAACCGCCACCTGCTCACCCCCCTCCCCAGTCGACCGGCAACGCGACGCGCACCAGCCGCGCCCCGAGCGGAGCGCCGCACCCGCC
>DATHEP010000111.1:0-4479 GCA_035318525.1 Conexibacter sp. | reverse complement strand
CGCCTCCCCGGCGCTGCGCTGGCTGCTGCGGCGCCCGCCGCTGCCCGCGGCGGTGCCCGGCGCAGTCGGCGCGCCGGCACTGGAGAAACCGGCTCCCGCGCTGCTCACGCGGGTCGTCGTGCCCGACAGCTATCTCGCGAGCTGGGTGCCCGCTGCACTGACCGCGACGCGCCGGCTGGTCGACGAGCGTGCGATCGACGTCGTCGTGACCACGGGTCCGCCGCACTCGACCCACGCGATCGGACTGCTGCTCGGACGGCGGCGACCGCTGTGGCTGGCCGACTTCCGCGACGGCTGGGGCTTCGAGCCGCTCGGCGCGCCGTGGCCGACGGCGCCGCAACGCGCGCTCGACCGTGCGCTCGAGCGCCGCGTCGCCGCGCGGGCCGACGGCGTGCTCGGCGCGACGCGGCCGATCGCCGACGATCTGGCGACCCGGCTCGGCGGGCGGGCCTCCTGGGTCCCGAACGGCTGGGACCCGGACCGCGCGCCGCTCCGCGACGACGCGGCCTCCTCCGCCCACGAGGCGGGCGTGGCGGCGAACGGCGCGGTGACGCTCGTCCACACCGGCAAGCTGAGCGGTCCGCGCGGCCGCGACCCGCGGCCGCTGTTCGCCGCGCTGCGCGCATTGCGCGCCGAAGGGCCGACGGCGGGGCGGCGGGACGTTCGGCTCGTGCTCGCCGGCCAGATGGACGCGCGCGACCAGGAGCTGATCGCCGCTTCCGGCCTCGGCGACGCGGTCGAGCACATCGGCGTCCTCGATCGCCGTGCGGTCGTCGACGTTCAGCGCGACGCCGGCGGCCTGCTGCTGCTCACCGCGCTCCGGCTCAACGCGTCGGAGGCGACCGGGAAGGTGTTCGAGTACCTCGCCTCGGGCCGGCCGATCGTCGCGCTCGCGCATGACAACGAGGCGGCGCGCATCGTGGCGGAGACGCGGACCGGCATCGTGGTCCCACCGGACGACGAGGCGGCGATCCTCGACGCGCTGCGCCGGTTGGCCGACGGGCGGCTCGAGCGCGACTACGCTCCGCGAGCGCTCGAGCGCTTCACCTACCCGGGCCCGGCGCTCGCGGTGCTCGACGCCGTGGAGCAGGCGGAGCGAGCGCGTGGCTGAGCCGGCTCGCACGGCACGGAGAGTCGCCCGCCAGGGACAGCTCGCGCTCCACTACGCGCGCTGGGGGCGCCGGTTCTGTGCCTTCGGATGGGGCACGACGCTCGGAAGCTGCCAGCTCGCCGGAGGCCTCGACCGCGTGCGCCTCGGCTCGCACGTGCAGATCGGGCCGCTGTGGCGCCTCGAGGCGCTCGGCGAGTTCCACGGCGCGCGCCACGACGGGCGCATCGAGATCGGCGACTGGACGGCGGCCGAGATCGGCCTGCACGTCGCGGCCGCGCAGGAGGTCACGATCGGACGCGACGTGCTGATCGCGAGCTGGGTGTTCGTCACCGACCACGACCACGGCCTCGCGGGCGTGCGACCGCCGCGTCACGCGCCGCTCGATGTGCCGCGGCCGGTCCGGATCGGCGACGGCTGCTGGCTCGGCGAGCGCGCGATCGTGCTCCCGGGCGTCGAGCTCGGGCCGCGCTGCGTCGTCGGTGCGGGCGCCGTCGTGACGCGCAGCTTCCCTGCCGGCAGCGTTGTCGCAGGTGTGCCGGCGCGCCTGCTGCGGACGATCGAGCCCGCTCAGGACGACGCCGCTACGGCGTAGTCGGCGCGCCGCAGCCGCAGGCTTGCGCGCAGGCCGATGCTCGCTTCGAGCGCGTCCCGCGGCGGCCGGCGGCGGGGAGCGCCGGCGGCGGCGGACCAGCCGGCGAGGCGCCCGCGGAGCGCCGCTGCGTCGCGCGAGATGAGCAGGTCGCCCGCCGCGACGACCAGCTCGGTTGCAAGCGCGCGGGCGGCGTGGCGGCCGCGCAGGACGCCATAGCGCCGCAGCAGGTAGCCGCGTGCGAAGCCCGAGTGGCGGCGCTGCGCCGCGGACCGGCGCAGGCTCGTCGCAGAGCCGAGGTGCACGCCGACAGCATCGGGCGCCAGCGTGGTCGGCCAGCCGGCCGCTCGCAGCCGCAGCGCCAGGTCGAGGTCCTCCTGGTAGAGGAAGATCGCCTCGTCGAGCCCCTCGACCGCCGCGAGCGCCTCGCGCCGGTAGGCGCCCGCGGCGCCGGAGGGTCCGAGCAGCGACGGCCGGGCCTCCGTCGCGGTCCCCGCCAGGCGGCCCTGGTGTCGCGGGAAGCCGGCGAGCGTCGCGTCCGCGGTGAGCCCGGCGTTGTCGATCGTCGTGCGGTCGGGGCGCAGCAGCAGCGGCGTCGCCGAGCCGAGCGCGGCGTCCGCCGCAAGCGGAGCGACGAGGCGCTCGAGGAAGTCGGCGGGGAGCAGCACGTCGTTGTTCAGCAGCACGACGACGTCCGCCTCCCCGGCGGCGATGCCGGCGTTGCACGCGCTCGCGTAGCCGCGATTCGCGCCAAGCTCGAGCAGCTCGACGCGCGGGAAGGCCGTCCGCAGGGCAGCCACCGAGTCGTCGGGCGACGCGTTGTCGACGACGATCGTGCGATGGACGCAGGTCTGCTCGGCGAGCGTGGCGAGGCACTGTTGCGTCAGCGCCCGCCCGCCGTGGATCGGGACGACGACGTCGACCGACGGTGCCGGCGTCATCGGACGGCCGCCGGCGTGCGCTCGAAGGCGTGCAGCCACAGCTCGAGGTTGACGGCGCGCCAGATCGCGTCGACGTCGCCCCACGCCCCGGCGCGCGCGTCGCGCTCGACCGCGGCGGTGTCGAGCAGCTCGCGCGTGCGGGCGGCCGGGTCGAGCAGCAGCTCGGCGATCCGCGCGCGGAACGGCTCGCTCGCGAACCAACGGGCCTGCGGCGTCGCGTAGCCGACCTTGTCGCGCCGCGCGAGCACGCCGGCCGGAACCACGCCGGCCGCCGCGTCGCGCAGCACGGCCTTCGTGAGTCCGTCGCGCACGAGGAACGCTGCCGGCAGGGAGAGTGCGAGCTCCGCCACGCGGTGGTCGAGGAATGGCAGCCGCACCTCGCGGCCGTGCGCCATCGAGTTGCGGTCGGCGTAGCGCAGCAGGCCCGGGAGGCTCGTATGGAACGCCTGCCGCAGCAGCTCACGGCGCAGCGGGTCGCGCCCGCCGGCACTCGGACGGTCGCTGCGGACGGCCTCCTCGACGACGGCGCGCGAGGCGTAGGGGCTCGCGATCCCGCGCCGGTGGCGCCACGCCGCGCGCGCCGGGAGGCGCTCGGCCCCGAGCGCGGTCAGCAGCTCGGCGCGGTCGGGTCCGGCGATACCTGCGAGCAGGCGGCGCGGCCCCATCGAGCGCACTGCCCAGCCGCGGATCCCCGGATAGCCGGCGAACAGCTCGTCGGCGCCCTGCCCGTCGAGCAGCACCGTCACGCCGGCCTCGCGCGCGGCCCGCATCACGCGCCACTGCGCGTAGATGCTCGTGCTGCCGAACGGCTCCTCCTGGTCGAGCACGAGCTGCTCGAGGTCGTCGAGCAGCTCGTCGGCGGTCGGGACGACCTCGTGGTGCTCGACGACGCCGGCGCTGTGCGCGACCGCGCTGGCGTGGGCCCACTCGTCGCGCTCGAAGCCGGGGAAGCGGGCCGTGAAGGCGTGACGGCGGTGATCGCCCGCGAGCTCGGCGGCGAGGCCGACGATCGCCGACGAGTCGACGCCGCCGCTGAGCGACGAGCCGACCGCGACGTCGCTGCGCAGGCGCAGCCGGATCGCGTCCGACAGCAGCCGCCGCACCTCGTCGACGGCCTCCTCGTAGCGCGCGGGGACCTCGACCGGCCGCGGCTGCCACCAGCGCGCCGTCTTGACGCGGCCGTCGCGCCAGCGCAGCAGGTGCGCGCCGGGCAGCCGCCGCACGCCGGCGAAGAAGCTCTCGTCGATCGGCGGCAGGACGCCGCGCGCCAGGTACGGGCCGAGCGCCGTCGTGCGCGGCGCGCGCAGCGCGGGCTCGACCTGCAGCAGCGCGCGCACGTCGGAGGCGAGCAGCAGCCGACCCTCGTGCTCCGCCCAGTAGGCCGGCTTCTCGCCGAAGCGGTCGGTCGCGAGCACGAGCGTGCCGGACGCGTCGTCCCAGACCGCGAACGCGAACATGCCGTTGAGCCGCTGCAGCGCGCCCTCGCCCCACTCGGCCCACGCGTGCAGCAGCACCTCGCCGTCGCCCTCGGTGGCGAAGGCGTGCCCGAGCTCGCGGAGCCGGTCGCGCAGCTCGCGGTAGTTGTAGATCTCGCCGTTGAAGACGAGGTGCAGCGGGCCGAGGTGGAGCGGCTGGTCCGAGCGCGGGTCGAGGTCGATGATCGCGAGCCGGCGGAACGCGAGCCCGGCGCGCTCGTCGTGCCAGATCCCCTCGCCGTCCGGTCCGCGGTGGGCCATCGCGGCCGCCATGCGGCGCAGCGCCGTGGGGTCGGGCGAACCTCCGCCCACCATGACGCCGATCCCGCACACGCGGCGCAGGATAGCCTTCGCGCGATGGCG
>DATHEP010000110.1:0-3670 GCA_035318525.1 Conexibacter sp. | reverse complement strand
CGGCCGCGTCGCGCTCGATGCCCGCGCACTCCCACAACGCCGCGCGGCTTGCCGGCGCGAGCTCGGGGCGCGGGAGCGCGGGTGGGTAGGGCGGGTTCAGCGGGGCGCCGGGCGCCGGCTCGGCGAGCGCGGCGAGCGCCGCGCGGCGGCCGAACACGAAGCACTCGCTGAGCGAGTTGGAGGCGAGCCGGTTGGCGCCGTGCAGGCCCGTGCAGGCGCACTCGCCGACGGCGTAGAGGCCGGGCAGCGTCGCGCGCCCGTCGAGGTCGGTCGCGATCCCGCCCATCGTGTAGTGCGCCGCTGGCGCGACCGGCACCAGGTCGCGCGTCGGATCGATGCCGGAGCGGCGCAGCACCGCGACGACGTTCGGGAACAGCGCCGGGTCGACGGCGCGCATGTCGAGTCCCACCGACGCCGCCTCCGTGTCGCGCATGCGGCGCGCGACCGCCAACGCGACCTCGTCGCGCGGGGCCAGCTCGTCGACGAAGCGCTCGCCGGCGGCGTCGAGCAGCAGCGCGCCCTCGCCGCGCACGGCCTCCGTCACGAGGAACCCGTCGGCGCCGTTCCCGCTCACGACCGCGGTCGGGTGGAACTGCATCATCTCGAGGTCCGCGAGCGCGGCGCCGGCGGCGTGCGCGAGCACGAGGCCGGCGCCGACCGCGCCGACCGGGTTGGTCGTGCGGGCCCACAGCGCAGCGGCGCCGCCGGTCGCGAGCACGACGCCGCGCGCGGCGACGACGCGACCGTCGTGCAGGAGGACGCCGGCACAGCGGCCGCCGCTCGCCGGCAGGTTGACGGCCCGGCAGTCCTCGAGCACGGCGATGCGGTGGTGCTCGGCGACGAGCGCCGACAGCTGGCGCGTCACGCGCCGTCCCGTCGCCGCCCCGCCGGCGTGCACGATCCGGCGCACCGAGTGGCCGCCCTCGAGTCCGAGCGACAGCCGCCCCCGCCGGTCCGCGTCGAAGCGCACACCGAGCCGTTCGAGGTCGCGCACGACCGCGGGCGCCTCGCTCGTGAGGATCTCCGCCGCGCTGCGTCGCACCGTGCCGCGCCCGGCCCGCAGCGTGTCCTCGAGATGGCGCTCGCGGCTGTCGTCGACCGCCAGGGCGGCCGCCAGGCCGCCCTGCGCCCAGTAGCTGGCCGACTGCGCCAACGGGGTCGCCGAGACGAGCGCGACGCGCGCGCCCGCGCTCGCCGCGGTGAGCGCCGCGTACAGCCCGGCGGCGCCGGCGCCGACGACGGCGACGTCGGCCTCGATCGTCTGAGAGGGCGCCATGGGGGCCAGTACGGTACCCGCATGGCGCGGCCCGTCTACCTGTCCCACCCGGCCTCGCTCGCCCACGACACGGGTGCTCATCCGGAGCGCGCGGCGCGCATCACCGCGATCGAGGCGGAGCTCGCACGACACGACTGGCTCGGGATGGCCCGCATGGAGGCGCCGCGCGTTGCCGCGGAGACCTTGACGGCAGTTCATCCTGCGCGCCATGTGCTCGGGATCGAGGAGCTGTGCGCGGCGGGCGGCGGTGCGGTCGACGCCGACACGTTCGTCGTGGAGGCCTCCTACGAGGCGGCGCTGCGCGCGGCCGGCGGGGGAGTGCGGCTCGTCGACCTGTTGCTGAGCGGCGAGGCGCCGACCGGCTTCAGCGCGCTGCGTCCGCCGGGCCACCATGCGGAGCCGGCGCGCGCGATGGGCTTCTGCCTCTTCTCGAACGTGGCGGTCGCCGCGCGGCACGCGCTCGACGCGCATGGGCTCGAGCGCGTGCTCGTGCTCGACTGGGACGTCCACCACGGCAACGGCACGAGCGCCGCCTTCCACGCGTCCTCCGCCGTGCTGTTCGTCTCGCTGCACGAGTGGCCGCTGTATCCAGGAACCGGGCCGGCGGGAGATCTGGGAAGCGGCGTCGGTGAGGGCTTCACGGTCAACCTGCCGGTCTCCGCGGGCGCCGGAGACGCGCTCTACGCGTCGTTGCTCGAGCACGTCGTCGTCCCGCTCGCGCGTGCCTACGAGCCGCAGCTCGTGCTGATCTCGGCGGGCTTCGACGCGCACCGCGACGACCCGCTCGCCGGCGTCGAGCTGACCGAGGGCGGCTTCGCGGCGATGAGCGGGACGGTGCGCCGTCTCGCGGCCGATCTCGGGGTGTCGGTCGGGGCGGTGCTGGAGGGTGGCTACGACCTGCACGCGCTCGCGGCCTCGACGGCGGCGACCCTGCGGGTGCTGACGGCGCCCGATCCGCCGCCCGCGGTGGACGTGGCGGTCGCGCCGGAGGCCCGGGCGGCGCTGGAGCGGCTCGTGCCGCACTGGCCTGCGCTCGCGCCGGGCTGATCCCGGCAGCTATCCGCCGTCGCCGCCGGTCGCCGGCAGCTCGATCCCGGTGCCGGGGATCGTGAAGGTTCTGCCTCTACCGGCGGGTGCGGGCGTCGTCGTGCTCGGCGTCGTGGCTCCCGGCGTCGTGGGCGTCGTAGCGCCCGGCGTGGTCGAGGGCGTGGTCGCGCCGGGCGTCGTCGTGGGCGGCGGGGTCACGGGCGTCGTCGCGGCGGGCGGGGTCGTAGCCGGCGGAGGCGTGGCGGCGGGGACGGTCACGGTCGTCGGTGCGGGCGTCCGCTCGGGATCGTCGAGCAGCGCGACCAGCGCGAACGCGATGCCGGCCGCGAGCAGCGCGAGCGCGACGACGGTCGCGATCACCGGGGCGCGCCAGCTCGGCGGCGGGTGGACGCGCGTGCGCGCGGCGAGCCCACATTCGAGGCACCACGCCTGGTCGTCGCGCAGGGCGTTGCCGCAGCGCGGGCAGAGGAACGCGCCGGGCGTCGTGGGCGACGGGCGCAGCGCGCTCACGACGGCGGACCGCTCGCCGGCGGCGGCACCGCCGGGGGCGCGGGCACGGCAGGAGGCGGGGACGCAGCGGGGGGCGCGGACGGGGCAGGAGGTGGTGTGACGGCCTCAGCGGGCTGTGCCGGGGGCGCCGGCGGGACCTGAGCCGGGCCCTGCACCGCGCCGCCGAGCGCTGCGCCGCAGTTCGAGCAGAAGCGGTCGGCGCTGCCGAAGACGGCGAAGCAGCGTGGGCACGTCCCGCCGAGACCGGGCTCGCGCACGTCGCGCAGGTCGCGACGCTCGGCAAGCGCGTGCTCAAGGGAATGCAGCTCGTCGTCGCACGCGCGGATGTGGTCGATCTTCTGCGCGACGAGGTCGTCGCGCTTGCGTTCGAAGCGGCGGAGGTCGAACACGAGCCCGCCGAGGTCGCGCACCTGCAGCTCGCGCAGCTTGCGCAGGTAGCGCAGGCGGCGCCGCATGCGACCGCGGGCGCGGAAGCCCGGGCGGCGCGCGGCGCTCTCAACGGGGGCGGCCTCCGGCGTCGCCGCCGCCTCCGACGAGGCCGGCGCCGGCGTCGTCGACTCGGTCGCGGCCGGCGGTGCGGGCACGCCGGGCTGCTGGGTCGTCGCGGGGTCGGTCGCCGCGGAACGGTCTACAGCCGGCTGGTGCGTCGTCGCCGGGTCGGTGGCCGCGGACGGGTCCACGGCCGGCTGGTGCGTCGTCGGCTGATCCACCGTGGCCGGCTCGCTCGGCGCCGGCGAGACCGGCGCGATCCGCTCGGTCGGTGCCTCGGTCGGGCTCTCGGCGGAGGGTTGCGGCGACGTCACGATCGTCGCGTCGTCGGCCGGCGCGTCGGGGACG
>DATHEP010000109.1:0-12897 GCA_035318525.1 Conexibacter sp. | reverse complement strand
GCGAGCGTGTCCGGGCGGGATGCGGACTCCACTTCGCCGGAAAACGCACTAGACTTGGGAAGAGAGAGGATCGTCCGCGTCGCATGCCATCGCAGCCCGACCATAATTCGACTGAAGCATTCGCCGCGCCGCCGCGGGGATGGCTGCGCGCCACCATCGTGGCCGCGCTCGCGATCCTGTTCGTCGGGCGCTCCGTCAGCGGCGCGATCCCACCGGCGTGGCAGAGCGGCGAGGCGATGCCCTGGCCGTCGGCCGCGGAGATGCGCGAGCAGCGCGTACGCGACGCCGAGGCGCGCCGCGGCGGCGGGGATCTCACGCCACCGGACCAGCTCACGGTGCCGGACGACGCGTCGGAGCTCACGGGCCCCGATCCGGCGACGTCGAAGCGCAAGCGCAAGAAGCGGCGCTGAGCGCTGTTTGGCAGCACGAACGTCTGCGGCATCCGCTCCGCCGGCCCGTAGCGGGCGATAGAGGCCCGCCTCTGCCCGTCAGCGGATCACGACGACTTCGACGTCAACGTCGACCTTGCGCCAATCGCGATCGGCGGTGTAGGCGGCGAGGCCGAGGCGTCGCGCCAGCGCCAGGCAGGCGCGATCGGCCAGCGACAAGCCGGCTCTACGCGTCGGCCGCCACAGCTCGGCGACCGTCTCGGCATCCTCGGCGGAGAAGTCCTCGACGCTGACGCCGAGCGCCTCGACGCTCTCGCGCTTTCCGGCCGTCTCAACGCCGTGAGCCCGATAGCGCTGCAAGACCTCGGCCCAGTTCACCGCGGAGATGGCAGAGCGGCTCAGGAGCGGCTCGACCGCGTCCGCTCCGGGTTCCTCCCACAGCAGCGCGATGAGCGCCGAGGCGTCGAGAACCGCCTCAGCTGCGTCGCTCATACTCAGCCGCGTCGCGTCTCGCCTCGGCACGACGCTCGGCAATCAGCTCATCGACTGCACTCCGCCCCTTCGGGCGCGTGCCGCGCAGCTCCTTCCGCAGGCGCTCCAAGATCTCCTCTCGCCGCTCCAGCACGAGCCGATGCGACTCCACGTGAGCCATCAGCGTCTCACCCGGCTCGATCTCCAACTCTCGCCGCATCTCAGCCGGAATGACGACCCGCCCTTGGCGACCGATACGAAGGGGGACCGCACGAGATGAGTGTGCCATACCGAATCGAGTGTGGCATAAGTCTCCGGTCGTGGCAACTGTCCCGACCTCAGACGATCGCCGGCGCGTCCGGCAGGCGGGCGAGCGCGGCGGCCATGTCGGCGGCGGCGAACTCGGGGTCCTCGAGCGTTCCTGCGAGGTAGGCGTCGTAGGCGGCGAGGTCGAAGTGGCCGTGGCCGGAGAGGCCGAGCAGGATCACCCGCTTCTCGCCCGCCTCGCGCGCGGCGAGCGCCTCGTCGATCGCGGCGCGCACGGCGTGCGCGGGCTCGGGGCCGGGGATGATCCCCTGCGTGCGCGCGAACTGCAGCGCGGCCGCGAACGCGTCGTTCTGGCGGTACGCGCGCGCCTCGACGAGGCCGGAGCTCACGAGTGCGCACAGCAGCGGCGCGTCGCCGTGGTAGCGCAGGCCGCCGGCGTGCATCGGCGGCGGCACGAAGTCGTGGCCGAGCGTGTACATCGGCAGCAGCGGCGTGAGGCCGGCGGTGTCGCCGAAGTCGTAGCGGTAGGCGCCACGTGTGAGCGTCGGGCAGGCGGCCGGCTCGGCGGCGAGGAAGCGCGTGCGCGCGCGGCCGCGCAGCACGAGCCGCACGAACGGGAACGCGAGCCCGGCGAAGTTCGAGCCGCCGCCGACGCAGCCGACGACGACGTCGGGCGCCTCGCCGGCGAGCTCGAGCTGCGTCATCGCCTCCTGCCCGATCACCGTCTGGTGCAGGCAGACGTGATTCAGCACCGAGCCGAGCGCGTAGTTGGCGTCGGCCGCTCTCGCGGCGACCTCGACCGCCTCGGAGATCGCGATCCCGAGCGAGCCGCTCGTGTGCTCGGCCTGCGCGCGCCCGGCCTCCGTCAGGTCGCTCGGCGAGCGGTGCACGGTCGCGCCCCACGTCTCCATCATCGAGCGGCGGTACGGCTTCTGGTCGTAGCTCGAGCCGACCATGAAGACCTCGCACTCGAGCCCGAACAGGCTGCAGGCGAACGCGAGCGCCGAGCCCCACTGGCCCGCGCCCGTCTCCGTCACCAGCTTTCTGACCCCGGCGCGCGCGTTCTCGTATGCCTGCGCGATCGCGCTGTTCGGCTTGTGCGAGCCGGCCGGCGAGACGCCCTCGTACTTGACGTAGATGTGCGCGGGCGTGTCGAGCACGCGCTCGAGGCGCTCGGCGCGGAACATCGGCGTCGGCCGCCACAGCTTGTAGGCGTCGCGCACCTGCTGCGGGATCGGCACCAGCGGCTCGCCCGCCATCTCCTGGGCGATGATCGCGGGCGGGAAGATCGCGGCGAGGTCGTCGGGGCCGGCGGGCTGGAGCGTTCCGGGATGGAGCGGCGGGAGCGGCGGCTCGGGCAGGTCCGGTGCGATGTTGACCCAGTGCGTCGGGAGATCGCTCTCGTCCAGCGGGAATGTCGTCGGCCCGTCGCTCATGCCATCTCCGCTCGTTGCTGTGTCCCGCCGGGGCGATCGTAGCCGAGCAGGACCTGTGCGCGGCGGCCTCGTGGCGGCCGGGCGTCGTCACGGCGCGCGGGCGGGTAGAAGTAGAGGACGCGGAGCCGCCGACCCGCGACTCCCGACTGTCATCCGAGAGGAGCGAGATGTCTGACGGCGCAGCCACCGAGGGCGGGTCCACGCTCGAGCAGGAGCTCGAGGCGATGCTCGCGATCGAGCGCTTCGAGCCATCCGAGGCGTTCCGTGCGAGCGCGTTGCTAAGCGACCCCGCGATCTACGAGGAGGCGGCGCGCGACCCGCAGGCCTGGTGGGCGAGGCAGGCGCAGGAGCTCGACTGGTTCGAGCCCTGGGACCTTGTCCTCGACGACGCGAACCCGCCCTTCTACAAGTGGTTCACCGGCGGCAAGCTGAACGTCTCGCACAACTGCCTCGACCGGCATGTCGCCGCCGGCCGCGGCGATCGCGTCGCCTACCACTGGCACGGCGAGGAGGGCGAGACGCGCGACGTCACGTACGCCGAGCTGCACCGCGACGTGCAGCGCTTCGCGAACGCGCTGAAGGAGCTCGGCATCCGCAAGGGCGACGTCGTCGGGATCTACCTGCCGATGATCCCGGAGGTCGTCGTCGCGATGCTCGCGTGCGCGCGCGTCGGTGCGCCGCACAACGTCGTCTTCGGCGGCTTCAGCGCCGAGTCGGTGCGCGAGCGGATGGAGTTCTCCGAGGCGAAGGCGCTGATCACCGTCGACGGCGCGCGGCGCAAGGGCAAGACGGCGCCGATCAAGGCCTCGGTCGACGAGGTCATGGGCGACCTCGCCACGCTGGAGACGATCGTCGTCGTGCGGCACACGGGTGCCTCGTGCGAGATGCGCGAGGGGCGCGACGTGTTCTACGACGAGGCGCTCGCGGCGGCCGACCCCGAGTGTCCGGCCGAGCCGATGGACGCCGAGGACCCGCTCTTCATCCTCTACACGTCCGGCTCGACGGCGAAGCCGAAGGGCATCCTCCACACCACGGGCGGCTACCTGACGGGCGTCTCCGCGACGCACAGATACGTCTTCGACCTGAAGCCGGAGACGGACGTCTACTGGTGCGGCCGACGTCGGCTGGGTCACCGGCCACTCGTACATCGTCTACGGGCCGCTCTGCAACGGCGCGACATCGGTGATGTGGGAGGGCGCGCCCGACTACCCGCACAACGGGATCTGGTGGGAGGTCGCGGAGAAGGCGAGAGCGACGATCCTCTACGCCGCGCCGACCGCGATCCGCACGTTCATCAAGTGGGGCGCGGACATCCCGGCGAGATACGACCTGAGCGCGCTGCGGCTGCTGGGATCGGTCGGCGAGCCGATCAATCCCAAGGCATGGCTCTGGTACCACAAGGTGATCGGCGGCGGGCGCTGCCCGATCGTCGACACGTGGTGGCAGACGGAGACCGGCGCGATCATGATCACGCCGCTGCCGGGGATCACGGCGACGAAGCCGGGCTCGGCGACGACGCCGTTCCCAGGCGTTTTCGCCGAGGTCGTCGGGGAGTCCGACGGACAGCCGGTCGAGAACGGACAGGGGCTGCTGATCCTCACGCAGCCGTGGCCGTCGATGCTGCGCGGCCTCTACAAGGAGGACGAGCGCTACGTCGAGACGTACTTCTCGCGCTTCGGTCGCGAGACGTACCTCGTCGGCGACGCGGCGCGCCGCGACCGCGACGGCTACCTGTGGGTGATCGGCCGGATCGACGACGTCGTCAACGTCTCCGGTCACCGGCTCTCGACGGCCGAGGTCGAGTCGGCGATCGTCGCGCACGAGCTGGTCGCCGAGGCGGCCGTGATCGGCCAGTCCGACGAGGACACGGGCCAGGCGATCTGCGCGTTCGTCACGCTCACCGGCGGCACCGAGCCGGGCGACGAGGTCGAGGCCGGCATCCGTAAGGTCGTCGCCGAGCGGATCGGCAAGTTCGCGCGCCCGAAGCGGATCGTGTGGGCCGACGACCTGCCGAAGACGCGCTCGGGCAAGATCATGCGCCGCCTGCTGCGCGACATCGCCGAGGGCCGCGCGCTCGGCGACGTGACGACGCTGCGCGACCCGGACGTGATGGCGCAGCTCGAGGCGAAGGTGGCGGCGGAGCAGACGGAGGACTGACGGCCGGGGCCGCCGTCCTGCCCTGAGGTCGTCACGCGACCCTCGGGCAGGATGGCGTTCCGCGTCAGGCGCCCGCCGCGTCCTGCTTCGCCTGCGTGCGCATCTCGGACAGGATGCGCTCCAGGCGCGGCTCGGTCTCGCGGTCGACGTGCGTCATCGCGGCGCCGACGGCGGGGTGGACGTCGGCGATCGCGGCGTGCAGCGCGTGCGCGACGGCGCGGTAGGACGGATGGCCCTCGCGGCCGGAGCGCAGCTCGATCAGCTGCATCGCGGCGCGCGCGTTCATGTCGAGCACGTAGCGGATGCGATAGCCGAGGCAGACCGCGTAGGGCGCGGCCTCGCGCAGGCCGGCGGCGGCGAGGCGCTCGTACTCGGCTCGCGAGATCTCGAGGGCACGGCGGTAGTCGTCGCCGGCGCCCGCCAGCTCCACCTCCTCCGGCACCTCCGCTCCGAGGTCCGGCGTGAGCGCCTGCCATTGGCACGTCAGCATGCGGTGGCGCTGCAGGTCGCGGAACGCGCCGTAGTCGGAGACGATCTCGAAGCGGTACCGAAGCGCCTCGAAGCCGCGCCCGGGACGGTGGCGGCGGTTCTCGCGCGCGCCGACGAGGTCGCGCACCAGCTCCCCGCGGCGCGCGCCGTCGAGCGCGACCGCCGCCGCGCGGGCGCGCTCCTCCGGCACGCCGCAGGCCTCGAACAGCAGCGCGGCGATCAGGTCGTCCTCGTCGCCGTCGACGCGCAGCAGCTTCACGGACGGGCCTGCCTCGGCCCCGCCCTCGGTCTCGTCAAGCCCGAGCCGCGCCGCCCAGGCCCGCCCGGTCTCGGCACGCGTGCGCAGGAAGTCGACCCATGCGCCGCCGCGGTCGGGCCGCTCGACGCGGGTGACGAAGCTGGGGATCGTCGACTGCACGGCGGTCAGCAGCATGCGGCCGCAGCGCTGCGCCTCCGGCAGCGGGTGCGCGAGCAGGTGCAGGATCAGCTGCTCGTACGTCTGGCCGGTCGCGAAGATCCCCATGTGCGAGAGCGACGCGGCCGGCAGCAGGCCGCGCAGCAGGTCGAGCGCCTTCGCCTTGACGGCGCGTGCGTGCGCCGGCTCGGACTCGCCGTCGCGGCGGGGGAACTGCTCCGCCGCCCACGCCGAGACGCGCGGGATCGCCGACGAGTAGGTCGCGAACAGCTCGTCCATCGCGGCCTCGTACTCGGCGCCCAGCTCGGCGTCGCGGTAGTAGCGGTAGCGATCCGGTCCCCGCCCGCCCATCGGCGCGTCGTACGCGATGTAGCGCGTCGACTGCTCCAGGTACGCGCCCAGCCGCGGCCGCTGCAGCACCTTCGTCAGCACGTTCGAGACCCACTCGCAGGCGACGTGCGCGCCACCGAGCTGCGCGACCGAGTCGTCGCCGTAGCCGAGGAAGATCCTCTCGTACAGCTCCGCCGCCCGGTCGCCCTCGCCGCTCGTGCTCCAGCCCGCAGGCAGCTCCGGCAGCGAATCGGCGAACTCGTCGAGGAACAGCCGGCGCAGCGTCCCCGGATAGCGCGAGTAGCGCGCGAACAGCGCGCCCTTCACGGTCTCCGGCAGGTTCAACAGCGCGAACACCGGCGCGTCGAGGTCGCTGACGTGCGGCGCCAGTCGTGCGCGCTCGGCCTCGGTGAACGTCTCGCTCGGGTACTCCACGGGGGCGGACAGGCTAGCGCCGGCACCGGCGGTCGAACGGCTGACCGCTGGCGCATGGTTGCGGAAAAGGTGGGTAGCCCCACGGGGGCATGGCGAAGCCCGACCGGACCCATCGAGCCGACAGCGACCCCGACGTCGACGCGGCGCGCCGCGCACGCGCGGACCTGGAGGCGCACGACCCGCACGAAGGCGACGCGCACGCGCGAGAGCGCCAAGCCCCCGCCGGCGAAGCCCCTGCCGGCGCCCAGCCCTCCGGCGACGCCCCCGCCCGGCGGCGCATGGACTACCGCCCTGTCGGCACCGACACGCGCACATCCCTCTTCCCGACCCTGAAGCGCACCGTCCAGGAGTTCAACGAGGACGGCATGACCGACTGGGCCGCCGCCCTCACCTACTACGGGCTGCTCGCGCTGTTCCCGGCGCTGATCGCGCTCGTGTCGGTGATCGGCCTCGTCGGCGATCCGCAGGAGACGACGAGAAAGCTCACGGACATCGTCACCGCCGTCGGGCCGAGCACCGCCGCCGACACCTTCTCCGGGCCGATCGAGTCGATCACCTCCAACCGCGGCGCGGCGGGGATCCTGTTCGTCGTCGGCCTCGCCGTCGCCCTGTGGTCGGCGTCCGGCTACATCGGCGCCTTCTCGCGCGCCGCGAACATCGTCTACGAGACGCCGGAGGGGCGGCCGTTCTGGAAGCTGCGCCCGCTGCAGATGCTGATCGCGCTCGTGATGGTGATCCTGCTCGCGGCGCTCGCGCTGGCGCTCGTGCTGACCGGGCCGATCGTGGACGAGGTAGCCGGACCGCTCGGCGTCGGTGACACGGCGACGACGATCTGGGACATCGCCAAGTGGCCGGTGATGCTCGCGGTCGTCGTGCTGATGATCGGGGTCCTCTTCCATGCGACGCCCAACGTGAAGCTGCCCGGCTTCAAGTGGGTCACGCCCGGCGCCGTGCTGGCGATCGTCGTGTGGCTCGTCGCGTCGGCCGCGTTCGCCTTCTACGTCGCCAACTTCGGCTCCTACGACAAGACCTACGGCGCGCTCGGCGGCATGGTCGTGCTGCTCATGTGGCTGTGGATCACGAACATCGCGCTGCTGCTCGGGATGGAGCTGAACGCCGAGCGGGAGCGCAACCGCGAGCTCGAGGCCGGCGTCCCCGGCGCCGAGCGCGAGCTGCAGCTCGACGCGCGCGACGAGCCGAATCGCAAGCGCACGACCTAACCGTCGAGCGCGCCGCGCAGGTCGCCCGGCCGATCGCCGCCGGTCCCGTCGCCGGGCACCGGGAGTGGCCCGGCGCCGGCGCCGCCCTCGCCGCCGTCGACCACGACGAAGTCGAGGCCCCGACCGCGGTCGCGCGCCATCGCAGCCGCGAGGCGAGCCCAGAACGCCTGCTCGCCGACGGCCGACTTGTTCGCCGTCCCCGCTGCCTCTCGGTCAGCGCCCTGTCAGATGGCGCGCAGCCGCGTCCCGACTCTGCTTGGCGCGCGCAGCGGCGGGTACCCGGAAAGCTCGCACATCGAGGAGAGGAGAGGACATGGTCGACACAAGCGCGACCACCGACCGCGCCAAGGAGCAGGCGCAGGAGAAGGCGCAGGTCGCACAACAGAAGGCGGGCGAGGCCGCCGAGACGGCCCGCTCCCGCCTCCACGAGCAGGTGGACCAGCGCTCGACGCAGGCCGGCGAGCAAGTGCGCTCGACGGCGCAGGCGCTGCGCACGACAAGCGAGAGACTGCGCGAGGAGGGCCAGGACGGACCGGCCCGCGCGGCGGAGCGCGCTGCCGACCAGGCCGAGAAGGTCGGCGGCTACCTGGAGCGGTCGGACGGCGACCGCATCCTCCACGACGTCGAGGACTTCGGCCGCCGCCAGCCGATGGCGGTCGTCGCGATTGGGATCGCGGCCGGCTTCGCCGCGTCGCGCTTCCTGAAGGCCTCGAGCCGCTCGCGCTATGAGCAGGCGAGCGCCCAGCTGCCGCGCGAGACCGGCCCGGTCGTGCCGACGCACGGCGCGACGACGAGCGGGATCTCGTGAGGAGGGCGTCATGAGCGCCAACCAGGAGAACGGCCTGCGGGACGAGTCGATCGCCGAGCTGGTCAAGCGGCTCGCCGACCAGACGAGCACGCTCGTGCGGCAGGAGATCGAGCTGGCGAAGGCCGAGCTGACGGAGAAGGGCAAGGTCGCCGGCAGCGGCGCGGCGATGCTCGGCGCGGCGGGCCTCGTCGGCCTGCTCGCGCTCGGCGCGCTGACGGCGTGCCTGATCGCGCTGCTCGCGACCGCGGTCGACCACGTATGGCTGGCGGCGCTGATCGTGACCGTCGTCTACGCGGCGATCGCGGCGCCGCTCGCGCTGCGCGGGCGCGACCGCCTGCGGGCGGCGACGCCGCCCGCCCCCCAGGAGACCATCGAGAGCGTGAAGGAGGACGTGGCATGGGCCAAGAACCGGACGAGATCCGCAACGAGGTAGAGCACACCCGCGAGCAGATGGGCGAGACGATCGACGCGCTCGGCCACAAGGCCGATGTGAAGGGTCGCGCGAAGGAGCGCATCGGCGACACCGTCGGCGGGGTGAAGGATCGCCTCGGGATGGCGAGCGGGAAGGTCGGCGACGCGAAGCCGGACGGCGAGCAGGTCAAGCAGGGTGCGCGCCGCGCGGCCGGCATGGCGCAGGAGAACCCGCTCGGGCTCGCGGTCGGCGCGATGGCTGCCGGCTTCCTCGCCGGGATGCTGATCCCCAGCTCGCGCGTCGAGGACGAGAAGCTCGGCCCGATGGCCGACCAGGTCAAGCAGCAGGCGAAGGAGACGGGCGAGGAGGCGCTGGAGCGGGGCAAGCAAGTCGCGCAGAGCGCCGCCGAGAGCGCTGCGGAGACGGTGCGCGAGGAGGGCCGCCAGCAGGGCGAGCAGCTCGCCGAGCAGACTCGCGAGAACGCGGGATCCGTCAGCCGCTGAGTTGAGGACGCCGCCGGCCGAGCCCCCGCCGGCGGCGCCCATCGCGAGGGGCCGCGCGAGCGTCAGCTGACGGCGGGCGGGAGCTCCGCCGGCGCGCCTGCGGCGACGAGCGCCTGCGGGATCGCGATCGAGCCGTCTTCGCGTTGGCCGTTCTCCAGCAGCGCGATGAGCGTGCGGCCGACCGCGACGGCGGTGCCGTTGAGCGTGTGGACCGTCTCCGGCTTCTTCGAGTCCTTCGGCCGGTAGCGGACCTCCAGGCGGCGCGCCTGGTAGTCGGTCGTGTTCGAGCACGACGTCAGCTCGCGGTAGCGGCCCTGGCCGGGAAGCCACGCCTCGCAGTCGTACTTCTTCGCGGCCGACGCGCCGAGGTCGTTCACAGCGATGTTGACCACGCGATAGGGGATCTCGAGCGCCTGCAGGATCGACTCCTCGATCGCGAGGATCCGCTCGTGCTCCTCGGCCGAGTCCTCCGGCGCGACGAAGCTGAACATCTCGACCTTGTCGAACTGGTGCACGCGGAAGATCCCGCGCGTGTCTCTCCCCGCGGCGCCCGCCTCGCGGCGGAAGCAGGGCGAGAAGCCGGCGTAGCGGCGCGGCAGCGCCTCGCCGTCGAGGATCTCGCCGGCGTGCAGCGAGGCGAGCGCGACCTCGGAGGTGCCGACGAGGTAGAGGTCGTCCTCCGGCAGATGGTAGATCTGCTGCTCGGTGTCCGGCAGGAAGCCGGTCCCGTACAGCGCCTGCTCGCGCACGAGCACGGGCGGGATGACCGGCTCGAAGCCCTCGCCGCGCAGCTTCTCGAGCGCGTAGCGCACGAGCGCCAGCTCCAGCAGCACGAGATCGCCGCGCAGGTAGGCGAAGCGGCTGCCGGAGAGGCGCGCGCCGCGCTCCATGTCGATCCGCTCGCCCGCCAGCTCGAGGTGGTCGCGCCCGGTCTTCGTCGCCTCGCCGACCTCGCGCACGACCGTGTCCTCCGGCGCGGCGCCCTCGGCGGGCAGGTTCGGCAGCGCCAGCAGCAGCTCGTCGCGCTGGCTCGCGGCGAGCGTCTGCTCGTCGGACAGCACGCGACCGCGCGCCGCGAGCTCCCGCATCCGCGCCCGCTGCTCCTCGCTCGGCGCGCCGCGCAGCGCTCTGCTCGCCTCGTTCTGCTGCGCCTGCAGCGACTCGAGCTCGGTCGTCAGCTCGCGCCAGCGCGCGTCGGCCGCGAGCAGGCGGTCGACCGCTCCGGCCCCGGCCTCGCCGCGGCGCGCGAGGGCGGCCCGCACTGCGTCGGGCTCGCGGCGGATCAGCCTGAGGTCGAGCACGGGGGCGGGCGGCGGGCTCCGCGCCGCTACTCGTCGCCGGTCTGGCCCTGGCCGCCGGTCTGCGCGCCGCTGCGCGTCTCGTCCCCGAGACCCACGTCGCGCTGGCCGGTGCATCTGAAGCCGTTCGCCTCGTCGCCGCTGCCCGGCGGGCGCTGGCCGATGTTCGCGCCCGCGTAGCGGGCGATGAAGTCGGCGACCTGCCGCGCCTGCTCGCCGACGACGATGTTCGCCGGCATGATCGCGCCGGAGAAGCCGCCGTTCTGAATCGCGTAGAGGACGCGCTCGATGCACTCGGGGCGCGTGTCGAAGTTCGGCCCGTCGGTCCGCTCGCGCGTCGCAACGTTGGCGGAGGAGCCCATCGTCCCGGCGGCTCTGAACGTGTGGCAGCCCGCGCAGCGCTGCTGGAACAGCTCGGCGCCCGCGTGTGCTGGGCTGTCGGCGGCGACCTCGATCTTCTGCTCGCCGCAGGCGGCCAGCGGGAGCGCCAGAGCGAGCGCGAGCAGAGGGAGCAGCAGGGACTTCGACGGACGGCGGGGCATGCGGCCGCGCATCATACGGAAGAATCCCCCCGCGATGCCCCTGATCCCTCAGCGTCTGCTCGCGGCGACCGTCCTGGCGGCGCTCCCGGTCGCGTCCGCCTGCGGCGAGCCGGACGTCGTGGCGGTCGAGCGCCCCACGCTGCGCCTGACGCTGTCCGAGTACCGCGTCGCGCCGCAGGCCGTGCGCGTGCCGGCGGGGCGCGTCGAGCTCGTCGTGCGCAACGCCGGCACGATGGTCCACCGCTTGCAGATCCGCACGCAGGACCGCTCGCGCGCGCTTGCGACGAGCCCGCCGCTGCGTCCCGGCGAGACCGCGCGGCTGGTGCTCGAGCTGCCGCCCGGGGAGTACGTCGACACGTGTCCGCTCGACCGCCACGACACGCTCGGCGAGCACGGCACGATCGTGGCCCGCTGACGGCCGCTGACAGCGGCGTTGCACGCACCCGCGGCGGCAGGACCACGCGTGCTCGCGGCGAACTCAGTGGACGTCCCGGTGCCGGCCGCGACGATCTTGAAACAGCGATCGTCCTCACGGCGGCAACCAGAGGGGTCGGTGCCGGGGCTTCCTTCCCTGGGTGCGCGCGTCGTGCTGGTCCCCTCCGGCGCGGCGCGCCTCAGGCAGCGGGTGCCCGATGCCTGCTAGAAACGAGCGCCGCATGGCGCAGCCGCTCGATCCGGATCGCTACCGCACCGTCTTCGGCCACTTCGCGACCGGCGTCGCGGTCGTGACGGCCGCCGGGCCGGCCGGCGAGGGCGGCATGACCGCGAACGCCGTCTGCTCGGTCTCGCTCGACCCGCTGCTCGCGCTCGTCTGCTTCGAGCAGAGCGCGCGCACGCTGCCGCTCGTGCGCGACGCGGGCCGCTTCGGCGTGAACATCCTGCGCGCGGGCAGCGAGGACGTCGCGCGCGTGTTCGCCTCGAAGGTGCCGGAGGCGCAGAAGCTGCGCGACGTCCCGCACCGCCGCGAGGCCGGCACGCCGATCCTCGACGCGGCGCTCGCCTGGGTCGTCTGCGACCTGCGCGAGCTGATCGCCGCCGGCGACCACGAGATCGCGATCGGCGAGGTCGTCGCGATGGACGTCGCCGAAGGCGACCCGCTGCTCTGGTACCGCGGCGCCTACCGCTCGCTGGCATAGCGGCGACAGGCATCGCCTTTCGCGCTTGAAAAGCGTAAAATAGGTTCAAGCGACACGACTCGGGGGGTGAGCGGTGGGGTTGCTGTCAAGACGCCGCCAGCAGGAGCCGCGGCTCATCGCGCCGCCTGGCGCGAAGCTGGTGCTGCACGTGGGCTGCGGCCCGGTACGCGAAGCGAGGCTGGACCCTCGCTTCCAGGATCCCGGCTGGCTCGAGGTGCGGTTGGACGTCGACCCGGGGGTGGAGCCCGACATCGTCGCGAGCATCACGGACATGTCGCCCGTCGCCGACGCCTCCGTCGACGCGGTCTACTCGCACCACAACATCGAGCACGTCTTCTCGCACGAGGTGTCGCGCGCGCTGGGCGAGTTCCTCCGCGTCCTTAGACCGGGCGGTGAGCTGCTCCTCGCGACGCCCGACCTGCAGGGCGTGGCCAAGACGATCGCGTCCGGTCAGCTCGAGGACACGCTCTACAGATCGCGGTCCGGCAACATCACCCCGATCGACGTCGTCTACGGCTTCCGCAGCGACATCGCGGAGGGCCGGGAGTACATGGCGCACCGCACCGGCTTCACCCGCGGCACGCTCCTC
>DATHEP010000108.1:0-3798 GCA_035318525.1 Conexibacter sp. | reverse complement strand
CCGCGCTTGGTCCGTCGCGTGCTCGCGCGCTCGGGCGACCGTCTGATCGCCCGCAGACCCGACGCTCCGGAGGAATGAGTGTCGGGTTGCCGCCCTATTGGGGCGGCAACCCGACGCAGGTCGGGCCTCAGGCCGCGTCGTCGCTTGCGGCGCCCGACTCGGGGACGACGGTTGGGTCGAACAAGCGGTCGACGTCGGGCGGCGAGTCGACGATCCCGAAGCGTGCCTCCCAGCGCGCCCAGCGGTCGAGGATCCGCGGATCGAGGCCGCCGATCCGACCGCCGGGCGGCGACAGCGCGGGCAGGAGCGCGTCGAGCTGTGCCTCCAGTTGTGCGCGATCGAGCCCGCGGACCCGCCCTTCGAGGTCGCTGATGCTGCTTGCCGGATCGTGCACCGTGACGCCGTAGCCGCGCACGAGCGAGCGGACCGTCGCGCTCACGAGCGCCGGCTCGTCGCGCAGCGTGCTGCGAGTGGCGACGAGCACGAGCTCGGGGTAGGGCGGGGCGCCGAAGTCCTCGACGCGCAGCTCGCGCGCGTCGGGACGCGCCTCGCGCAGCGCGACGCCCTCGACGTTCCAGAACGCGGTCGCGCCGTCGACTCTGCCGCCGAGCAGTGCGGGGACGGCGTTGAAGCCGATCGTGACCGTCTCGACCGCGTCGAAGTCCCCGCCGGCGCCCTCGACGATCGAGCGCAGCACGGCGTCATCGCTCGGCAGACCCGTCACGCCGACCTTGCGGCCCTCGAGGTCGCGCGGCGTGCGGATCTCGCCGCTCGTGAGGACCGCGGCGAGCGGGCGCTGGACGATCGACATGAACGCGACGAGCTCGCGGCCTCTCGCGCCGGCCAGCGCGAGGTCGTGGATGTCCATCACCGCGAACTGCGCACGGCCCGACAGCAGCAGCTTGACCGCGTCCGTGCCCGAGCCGGGGACGCGCACGCGCAGGTGAACGCCCTCGGCGTCGTCGAATCCCCGCGCGACCGCGGAGTAGATGCCCGCGTGCGCGGCGTTCGGCGTGAAGTCGAGCAGCAGCGTGGCGTCCGCGTTCGGGCGGTCGTCGGTGGGGTTGTCGCTGTCGCAGGACGCGAGGAGCAGCGCCGCGATCGCGGCCAGCGCGAGGAGGGGGAGGAGGCGGCGCATTGGCCCGGCAGGATAGGGGCCGTGCCCGGATGGGGCGGCGTCGCTAGACGGAGGCCGGCACGAGGTGCACGACGTCGACGTCGTCGCGCTCGAGCACGAACCGGATCCCGTCCTCGGCGAGCTGGTGTGCCTCCTCCAGGGTGCCGGCGACCGCGAGCCAGTGCTCATCGAGGTCCGGGGACTCGGCGACCCAGGTGTCCTCGTCTTGGTAGTACCGGACTCGAACTCGAAGCATCCTCATCACAGTAGCCGTCGCGCCTCATCGGGTTCAAGGCCAGCCTGACGGCACAAGACGCGGCGAACGGTGCTCGGCCGGATCGTCTCGCGGTCGTGGAAGGCGAAGATGATCGGCGGACGTCCGGGAGCGGCGAGGCGGCGGTGCGAGCCTGATTGCCGCACGACGCGGTAGTTGAGCGGCTCGCGGGTCAGGATCGCGAGCAGGCGGCGGGCCTTCAGCGACGGGAAGTCGTCCACCCGGCCGATCGTCTTCAGGCCGCTGTGCCGTGTCTGTCGCGCTTTGCGAAATGTCGGCGCAGGAGCTGCGCTGCGCCTGCGAGACTGCGGCGAGATGCGCCGCCGGGTCACGTTCTCGCGGAACGTCACGCTGTCGCTCTCGCGCACGTGCGTCTCGCACTGCAAGTACTGCGCGTTCCAGACGCACAGAGCGCACCTGCACGCGCCCGACGAGGTCGAGGCGCTGATCGACGGCGCGGCGCGGCGCGGGGTGAAGGAGCTGCTCGTGCTGACCGGCGACGACCCCGCGCACCACCCGGGCGTTCGGGCACGGCTGACCGAGTTCGGCTTCGCCGACTTCGTCGCGTACGTGGCGTGGTGCTGCGAGCGCGGGCTGGAGCGTGGGCTGCTGCCGCACACGAACCTCGGCGCGCTCTCGCGCGAGGACCTGGCGCGGCTGCGTGAGGTGACGGCGTCGCAGGGGCTGATGGTCGAGTCCACGCGCGACGACCTCATCGCGCACGAGGGCTCGCCGACGAAGGACCCGGCGCTGCGGCTGCAGACGATCCGCGACGCGGGCGAGCTGCGGATCCCCTTCACCAGCGGGATCCTCGTCGGCATCGGCGAGACGGAGGAGGACCGCGTCGAGGCGCTCGAGGCGCTCGCCGCGCTGCACGCCGAGCACGGGCACCTGCAGGAGGTGATCCTGCAGAACTTCGTACCGCACGACCGCTACTACGGCCGCGAGCCGGCCGAGATCGCGACCGAGGCGGCGCGCGAGTACTGGCGCACCGGCGTGCACGAGGGGCCGGCGGTGCCGCTGCCGGCGTGGGCGCAGGGGGGCGCCGGGTCGATCTCGATCGAAGGCATGGAGCGGCTGATCGCCGAATGCCGGCGGCTGATGCCGGACGTCGGGATCCAGGTGCCGCCGAACCTCGCCGACTGGTGGCCGGAGCTGGTCGCCGCGGGGGCGACCGACCTCGGCGGGCTGTCCGCGAACGGCGACCACATCAGCCCCGAGCACCCCTTCCCGTCGCCGCACCAGGTACGCAAGCGGCTCGCGCAGGGCGGCTTCGCGCTGACCGAGCGGCTGTGCGTCTACCCGCAGTACATGGACGCGGAGTGGATGGCGCAAGGCGTGCTCGACACGATCAAGGCGAAGTACTGGAGCTTCATCCCGCGCCGCGGGTCGGGGCGGCAGGAGCCGCCGTTCGCGATCCGCTCGGAGCTCGTGGGACCGGCGGTCGAGCAGGCACGCGAGGGCGGCTGGCTCTCGCCGCAGCAACTGACCGCCCTGTTCAGCGAGACGCGGCCGGAGGCCGTCGAGGAGATCCGCGCGGCGGCGGACGAGCTGCGCGCCGAGCTGGCGGGCGACACCGTGACGTTCGTCGTCAACCGCAACATCAACGTCTCGAACGTCTGCATCGTCGGCTGCGCCTTCTGCGGCTTCGGCCAGGGCAGGCGCTCGCCGGACGCCTATGAGCACGACGAGCCGGAGTTCCGCCGCCGCGTCGCGGAGGCGATCCACTACGGCGCCACCGAGCTGTGCATCCAGTCGGGCATCCATCCGGACTGGTCGTTCGAGGACTACCTGCGCTGGTTGCGCGTGGCACATGACGAGGCGGCGGTGCACGGCACCGACCTGCATCTGCACGCGTACTCGCCGATGGAGATCGCGCACATGCAGGACGTCTCTGGCCTGCCGCTGTCCGAGGTCTTCGCGCGCCTGCGCGACGCCGGCCTCGGCTCGACGCCCGGCACCGCCGCCGAGGTGCTGCACGACGGCGTGCGCGAGCGGATCAGCCCGAACAAGCTGCCGGTCGCCCGCTGGGTGGAGGTGATCGAGGCGAGCCACGCCGCTGGGCTGCGCTCCACCAGCACGGTGATGTTCGGCCACGTCGAGGAGCCGTGGGAGCTGGCCGAGCACATGCGCGTGCTGCGCGAGCTGCAGGAGCGCACGGGCGGGATCACCGAGCTCGTTCCCTTGTCGTTCATCCCGTTCCACACGCTGCTCGGGCGCACGCACGGGGTGCAGGAGATCTCGCGCCAGGAGAACCTCAAGCACACGGCCGTCTTCCGCCTCGCGCTCGGGCGCTCGATCCGCAACGTGCAGGCGTCGTGGGTGAAGATGGGTCTGGAGACGGCGACCGAGTCACTGCGCTGGGGCGTCAACGACCTCGGCGGCACGCTGATGGAGGAGTCGATCA
>DATHEP010000107.1:0-9267 GCA_035318525.1 Conexibacter sp. | reverse complement strand
GACTCGTCGCCTCGTGGCCGCGCTGTGCAAGCACGTAGAGCAGGCATAACTCAGGTGGTGGATAAGCCCCTGTGCGCGGATCCGGGTGGGCGAGCGCGCTCGCGCACCGCGAACGCGTGCGGCTTGTGCGCCAACTGCTCGCGCACGAGACGGCAGCAGCGACAGACGTTGCAGAGATGTTGGGGCACGCCCCTCGGCGCCGTGAGCTACTACTTTCGCCGCCTCGAGCGTCTTGGCGTGATCGAGCTGCGAACGCGCATCCCTGTACGCGGGGCGTACCGGCATGTCTACGCGTTGCGGGACTGCGCGGCGGTCGACGACGCGTTGTGGCGGATGAGCGCGGCGGCCGGAGCCACGTCCGGCTAGGCCACCGGAATGTGTGGTAGATGCGGCACTCTCGGACACCCCGTCAACCACCTGACGCCCTCTCACGGCGGAAACCGGGGTTCAACCCCCGTAACGATTCGTGATCGGCACGCGGCGGTCGCGGCCGAAGGCGCGGCTGGTGACGCGGATGCCTGGCGGTGCCTGGCGGCGCTTGTACTCGGCGCGGTCGACGAGTGCGATCACGCGGTCGACGTCGGTCGCCTCGAAGCCGCGCAGGATGAGCTGCTCGCGGCCGAGGTCCTGCTCGACGTAGCCGTCGAGGATCGGGTCGAGCACGGCGTAGGGGGGCAGCGAGTCCTCGTCGCGCTGGTCGGGGCGCAGCTCGGCGCTCGGGGCGCGGTCGATGATCGTCTGCGGGATGCGCTCGGATCCGGCCGCCGCGTTGACGTGCCGTGCGAGCTCGTAGACGGTCGTCTTGGGGCAGTCCTTGATGACGGCCAGGCCGCCCGCGAGGTCGCCGTAGAGCGTCGAGTAGCCGACCGACATCTCGCTCTTGTTGCCCGTCGCCAGCACGAGCCAGCCGAACTTGTTCGACAGCGCCATCAGCAGGTTGCCGCGGATCCGCGCCTGCAGGTTCTCCTCGGTGATGTCGGGCTCGCGGCCGGCGAACGTCTCGGCCAGCGCGGCGTCGTAGGCCGCCATCGCGGGTGCGATGTCGAACTCGAAGCGCTCGACGCCGAGCTTGCCGGCCAGCGTCCGCGCGTCGTCCTGCGTCTCCCGCGAGGAGTAAGGCGACGGCATCACGGCCACCGCCACGCCCTCGGGGCCGAGCGCGTCGACCGCCACGCACGCGACGAGGGCGGAGTCGATCCCACCCGAGAGCCCGAGCACGACGCGCGCGAAGCCGTTCTTGCGCACGTAGTCGCCCAAGCCGGTGACGAGCGCGGCGTAGACCTCGGCGGCCGGATCGAGCAGCGGCGCGACCGTCCCGCCGACGCGCGGCGCGTCCGGCGCCGCCGGTCCGCGCGCCTCGGGCAGCTCGAGTCGCGCGAGCGTCTCGACGCGCCGCCGCGCGCGGCGTGCCGGCACGCGGTGGCGCGCGTCGCGCAGGCGGTGCGTCTGAGCGGCCTCGGGGTCGATCGTGGCGAGCAGCAGCTCCTCCGTGAACTGGCTGCCGCGGGCGATCACCTCGCCACGGTGGTCGAGCACGAGCGAGTGCCCGTCGAAGACGAGCTCGTCCTGTCCGCCGACGAGCGCGCAGAAGGCGATCGCGCAGACGTTGTCGCGCGCGCGTTGCGCGAGCATCCGCTCGCGCTCGAGCCCCTTGCCGGCGTGGTAAGGCGAGGCGGAGACGTTGACGATCAACGTCGCGCCCGCGCGCGCCTCGTCGGAGGCGGGCGGGCCCGGCTCCCAGATGTCCTCGCAGATCGTCAGCCCGACCTTCACGCCGCCGACCTCGACGAGCGCGCCGCCGCGTCCCGTCGCGAACCAGCGTTGCTCGTCGAAGACGCCGTAGTTCGGCAGGTGCAGCTTGCGGTAGACGGCCTGCACCTGGGCGTCTGCGAGCACCGCGAGCGCGTTGTGGACGTCGTCGCCGCGCTCGGGGAAGCCGACGAACGCAACGATCCCCTGCGCGGTCGCCGCGATGCGCTCGAGCGCCGCGCGCGCGTCGCGCAGGAAGTGCTCCTTCAGCAGCAGGTCCTCCGGCGGGTAGCCGGTCAGCGCGAGCTCCGGGAGCAAGACGAGCTGCGCACCGGCGTCGCGAGCCTGGTCGATCGCGCCGAGGATCGTGCGCTCGTTGCCGGCGATGTCGCCCACGACGGCGTTCATCTGGCTGAGGGCGAGTCGCAGCGGTCCGCTCGGAGTCGTCATGCCGGGGATGATCGCAACCCGGGCGCCCGGCGGTGGGCGCGCGCGTGCAACAGGCCTTGCGTCAGCCGCTCGCGCCGCGGCCGAGCCAGTAGGCGGCGAACTCCTCCAGCGCGGGATCGGCCGCCGTCGGCGCCCGCAGCATGTGTCGCCAGGCGAGCGCGACGACGCCGTCGACGCCCGGGCGGGAGCCGAGCACGACCGCCTGCCCGCTCGCCGCGAGGGCCGGGTCGAACGGGCCCGCGACCTGCTGCGCGAGCGCTTGCAGGCCGGCCGGCGGTCTCGGCGTGCCGTACAGCAGGATGACGTCGCCCAGCTCGAGCGCGTGCAGCAGTTGGTCGTCCGTCACCCGCGTGCCGTCGCGCCCGATCTCGACCGGCGCGTGCGCGCCGCTCGTCGGCGGGTTCGACGCGTACGGCGCGTCCGGGCGCTCGCCGGCCGCGAGGTGCGCGTGACCCTGGTCGGGGAAGACCTGCCCCGGACCGCTTGCCGCGTCCGGGTCGCTCTGCAGCTGGGATCTGTCGCGGCCCTGGAGGATCAGCAGCAGCGCGACCACGCCGGCGAGCGCGACGACAGCGGTCAGGACCCCGAGGCCGAGCCGGCGCAGGCGCGGATGCGGGGAGGAGGTGGGGGGGTGCTCGGACGCCATGGCGGACGTTCGTCCCGCTGCACGATGCCACTTGCAGCCGACGGAGCGCCGGCAGGCTTACGTGGCGGCGCCGGTCTCGGCCGTGGTGCGCCCGTTGCTGCTCGCGACGCGGGCGCGCACGCGTCGCCGACGGCGCGGAGGAAGCCCCGCCGCCACGGCCAGCTCGTCGAGCGCTTCGCCGAGCTGCGCGGCCAGCAGCTCGACGTCCGGCAGCGCGTCGTAGTCGGCGTTGAGCCCGAAGGCGAGCACGCCGTCGTAGCTCATGATCGCGATCCCGAGCGCGAGCTTCTGCGCGAGCGGGACCATCGGGTAGATCGCGCGCATGCGCCGCCCCAGCACATAGAGCGGGAACTGCGGCCCGGGCACGTTCGTGACGACGAGGTTGAAGTAGCGCTGGCGCGCCTGCAGGCGCGCCGCCTGCGCCATCACCGTCGGCGGCGCGAAGCCCGTCAGCTCCGTCAAGAGCTGTGCGCCGACCGCCTGATGGGACTCCTTCAGCCCGCCCATCTCCTCGCGCACGAGCGCAAGCTGCTCGACCGGGTCGGTCTCGCCGACCGGCAGGCTCGCCCACACCGCGGCGACCTGGTTGCCGAGCGCGCCGCGCTCTTCGTCGGCGCGCACCGAGACGGGGATCATCGCGCGCAGCGCCAGGTCGATCGTCGGGTGGCCGTGCGCGCGCAGGTAGCGCCCCAGCCCGCCGGCGACGGTCGCCAGCACGACGTCGTTGACGGTCCCGCCGAGCGCGTTCTTGATCGCCTTGACGCGGTCGAGCTCCTCCTCGCACCACGTGAAGCGGCGGTGCGGGCCGATGTGCACGTTGAGTGGGCTCGGCGGCGCGCTGCGCGCGCCCGGCAGCGTGAAGGAGCTGACTGCTCTCAAGTCCCCGAGCAGCTCCTTCGCGACGCGGCGCGGCCGGCTCACGACGGAGCGCACGCCGCGCAGGATCTCCGCCGGCACGGTCGCGCGCTCCAGCAGCGCGTCGGCCAGCAGTTGCGCCGAGCTTGGCAGCGGACGCGGCACCCACGGCTGCTCAGGCGCGGCCGTCGGCGCCGGCTCGGGCGCGACGTCGAACAGGACGGTCGTGATGTCGACGCCGGAGATCCCGTCGACGAGCGCGTGATGCGTCTTGCCGAGGATCGCGAAGCGGCCGTCGCGCAGGCCCTCCACGAGCCACAGCTCCCACAGCGGCTTGTTGCGGTCGAGTTGCTGCGAGAAGCAGCGGCCGGCCAGGTGCTTGAGCTGCTCGTCGCTTCCCGGTGGGGGCAACGCATGGTGTTGGACGTGATACCGCGAGTTGAAGTGTGGGTCGTCGACCCATACCGGCCGCCCCTGGTCGAAGGGGACGAACGCCAGTCGCTGGCGGTAGCGCGGCACGAGGTGCAGGCGCGCCTCGACGTGCGCGACGAGCTCGTCGTGTGTCGGCGGCGGGCCGTCGAACACCATGCAGGAGGCGACGTGCATGTGCGTCGCGTCGTCGTGCTCCAGATGCAGGAAGGAGGCGTCAAGCCCCGTCAGGCGGTCGCGATTGGCCACGCAGCCATTGTGGCAGGCGCGCCAAGTGTGAGATGGGGCACACAGGTGCCCGTCGCGAGGCTGTTACGGTCTGTCGGTCATCGACCTGCCGAGTCGTCTCCGCCCGGTGCGGAGGCGAGCGGGGGAACCAATGGCTCCGTTGCAATGCGGAGCCGAGGCCGGACCCTCTGTCATCAGACGGTCCGCCGGGGGGCGAATCGGCGGCTGCTGCCGCCGTAGCGACATCGTCGCGCTGTGTGCGCTCATCAGGCGCAGTGCATCGAGACGGTTGCCGCGAGCCCGACAGCTAACCCCGTAGGCGCCTGGTCGAACTTCAAGGAGGCACGACCCTGTTGCGCTCACTTAACGTGAGTCGCATCGCGCCGCGGCATGTGGCGATCGGTGCGCTCGCGCTTGGAACCGCCCTGCCCGCTACGGCCCTCGCGCTCGCCCCACCCGGGGCGGCTGTGCCGTCTGACCCGATCGCGCTGCGCGCCCCGGCGCTCGACGACGCCCGCCTGCGATTCGGCCAGCAGACGGAGGCGCGCGGCCGGCTCGCGACCAGCACCGCCGGCCGCACGCTCGCGTTGCAGTTCGCCTCGCATGGGCGCCGTTGGCGGTCGGTCGAGACGGTGGTTGTGGCCAGGGACGGTCGCTACCGCTTCCACGTCAGACCGCGTCGATCGGGCTCGCTGCGCATCATCGCGCTACCGGTCGATGCG
Organism: Conexibacter sp.; assembly: GCA_035318525.1. Taxonomy (GTDB): domain Bacteria; phylum Actinomycetota; class Thermoleophilia; order Solirubrobacterales; family Solirubrobacteraceae; genus Conexibacter. The sequence continues at coordinate 4,188 of DATHEP010000107.1, read as the reverse complement.
GGCACGGCCGGCGGCGCCGGGGCGGTCGTGGCCGAAGCTCCGTTGCAGTCCCGCGCGAGCCGCGTCGCCGTGACGGCGAAGCTCGTGGTCAGGAGCCGCGGCCACGACGTCGGCGTCGGCGAGGCCGTGCGGGTGCGGGGCACGCTGCTGCCGCGCACGCGCGGCCGGAAGGTCGTCGTCGAGGCGGGGGCGCGCGGCCACTGGCAGCGCGTCGCGCGCACGCGCACACGGGCCGACGGTCACTTCGCCGCACGCGTCGTCGCCCGGCGCCTCGGCACGCAGCGCCTGCGCGTGCGCTTCACGGGCGACCGGCGCAATGCCGGCACGCGCGTCCGCGCCGGCAGCCTGCAGGCGTACCGTCCCGGCCTGGCCTCGTGGTACGGGCTCTACGGCGGGCCGCTCGCCTGCGGCGGCTCGCTCGGCTACGACCAGTTGGGCGTCGCCCACAAGACGCTGCCGTGCGGCACGAAGGTGACGCTGCGCTACGGCGGGCGCGAGGTGACGGTGCCGGTGATCGACCGCGGCCCCTACGTCGGCGGGCGCGAGTGGGACCTGACCGGCGCGACGGCGCGCCGGCTCGGCTTCGAAGGCGTCGGCGTCGTGTGGAGCACGATCTAGGGCAGACGTCATGACCCGAACACATGTTCGTGTGATCTGACTGGCGCGCGGCGTACTCTCGTGGACGGGATGTCCACCGAGGGTTCGCCGCCGCCGGACGTCGATCCGGCCTCCGCGCCAAAGCGGGTCGTCGCGCATCTCGACTGCGACGCCTTCTACGCGTCGGTCGAGCTGCTGCGGCGTCCGGAGCTGCGCGGAAAGCCGCTGATCGTCGCCGGCTCCGGTCCGCGCGCGGTCGTGACGACCGCCTCCTACGAGGCGCGCAGATACGGCGTCGGCTCGGCGATGCCGGCGTCGCGTGCGCTGCGGTTGTGCCCGCACGCGATCGTGCTGCCGCCCGACTTCGCCGCCTACCAGGCGACGTCGCGCGCCGTGTGGGGGATCGTCGGCGCGCGCCTCGACTGCGTGCAGGGGATGGGCCTCGACGAGGCGTATGCCGACCTGACCGGCGTAGAGAAGCCGCTGCGCGTCCTGCGGGAGCTGGTTGCGGCCGTGCGGGAGCAGACGGGCATCTCGCTGTCGGTCGGCGTGGGCCCGAACCGCCTCGTCGCGAAGGTCTGCAGCGACCTCGACAAGCCGCAGGGCTTCGTCGCGATGGGCCGCGAGACGGCGGCCGAGCATTTCGCCGGCGAATCGCCGAGCCGGCTGCCTGGGATCGGGCCGAAGACGGCCGAGCGGCTGCGCGCGATGGGGATCGAGACGATCGGCGCGCTCCAGCGCTTCCCGGAGGAGCAGCTGGTCGCCCGCTTCGGCGAGCGCCACGGGCGCGACCTGCGCCGGCGGGCCTGGTTCGAGGACGACTCGCCGGTCTCGACGGAGCGCGTCCTCAAGTCTCGCTCGAATGAGCGCACGTTCGACCAGGACGTGTCCGCACCGGAGGAGCTGGAGGCGATCATGAGCCGGCTCGCGCACGGGCTGTGCGAGGGACTTGCGCGGCGCGGCGCGCGGGGGCGCACGATCGGCATCAAGGTGCGTCTCGACGACTGGACCACCGTCACGCGCGTGCGCACGATCGAGGCGCCTACGAACGAGGCTGACGTCGTAGCGCGTGTCGCGCTCGAGCTGCTGCGCGCCTACGCGCCGCCGCGGCCGGTGCGGCTGCTCGGCGTGCGGGTGGCGGGGTTCGCCGAGCCGGTGCGCGAGCCGGCCCTCGGTGCGCCGCCGGACGATCAGATGGCGCTGCCGCTGGCGTGACGCGCCGAGCCGCCGCTCAGTAGAGCGCGGCTGCAAGCCGCCGGCGCGCGTCGCGCGCGAGCGGGTCCTCGACGCCGAGCTCGTCGAGCAGGCCGACGACGACTCTGCGGATCTCGTCCTTTGCGCCGTCGGCGCTCGGCAGCGCTTCCAGCAGCAGGTCGAGCGCGCGCTCGTGGTCACCGGCGTCGAGCGCGGCGAACGCGTCCGCGAGGTCCGGCGAACCGGCGCGCTCGAGCTCGATGCGGGCGGCGAGGCCAGCGCCGGCGAAGTCGCCGGGGACGCGGCCGAGCAGCTCGAGCGCCTCGTCGTCCTCGCCGCGCGCGTGGAGCAGGCGCGCGAGCGCCACGACCGCATCGGCGCGGCTCGGCTCCAGCTCGACCGCCTTGCGCAGCGACGCCTCGTCGCCGACCGCGACCAGGCCGTCGGCCTCCGAGGGCAGCAGCGCGTCGAAGAAGCGCTCGACCTGCGCAGGCGCCTGCGCGCCGGTGAACTCGGAGACGATGCGGCCGTCTCTGAAGGCCTTGACGGCGGGGATCCCCTGGATCCCGAAGGCGCGCGAGATCGTCGGGTTTCTGTCCGTGTCGAGCTTCGCGAGCGCGACCTTGCCCTCGCGTGCGGCGACCGCCTGCTCGAGCACCGGCGTCAACTGGCGGCACGGCCCGCACCACTCGGCCCAGAAGTCGACGACGACCGGGATCGTGCGCGAGCGGTCGACGACCTCCGCCTCGAAGTTCTGCTCTGTGACGTCGAAGACCATCAGGCCGTGAGGGTAGTGATATGACCCCGGTCATGTCTGAGCGAATCGTGGAGCGAGACGGCGTGCGGCTGGCCGTCGAGGAGGTGGGCGAGGGGCCGCCGATCGTGCTCCTGCACGGGCTGACCGCGACGCGCCGCTACGTCGTGATGGGCTCGCGCGCGCTCGAGCGGGGCGGCCATCGCGTCGTCTCCTATGACGCACGCGGGCACGGGCAGTCGAGCGCCGCGCCGGCGCCGGACTCCTACGGCTACGACGCGCTCGCGCACGACCTGCTCGCGGTGCTCGACGCGATCGGCGGCGAGCGTGCGGTCCTGGCCGGCGCGTCGATGGGCGCCCACACGCTGCTGCGCGCGGCTCTGCAGGCGCCGGAGCGCGTCGCGGGGGTCGTCGTCGTGACGCCGGCTTTCGATCCCGACGCCGCCCCCGACTACGCGCGCTGGGACGCGCTCGCCGAGGGATTGCGCACGGGCGGCATCGAGGGCTTCGTCGAGGCGTATCGCGTCGAGGACGAGGTGCCGGAGGCCTGGCGCGACACCGTGCGCACGGTCCTGCGGCAGCGGATGGCGCAGCACGTCAACCTCGGTGCCCTCGCCGACGCGCTGCAGTCGACGCCGCGCTCCCGGCCGTTCGAGTCGCTCGGCGAGCTGGGCGCGATCTCGGTGCCGGCGGTCGTGGTCGCCAGCCGCGACGAGGCCGACCCCGGCCACCCGCTCGCGATCGGCGAGGCGTACGCCGCCGCGATCCCGGGCGCGCGCCTCGTCACCGAGCCCGAGGGCAGATCGCCGCTCGCCTGGCAGGGCGGCCAGCTCTCACGCGTGATCGGGGAGCTGGCGAGCGAGAGCAGGTGACGTTCTCAGCAGAATCGTGACGTTCTGCGACGGTTTTGTGACGAAAAAGTGACGGAATACGTGGTAGGCTGCTGCCATGAGCGTGCTCAACATCGAGGCTCAGCGCATCCGCGACGTCGCCCACTTGTCTGACGCCTTGATCGCCAGGGCGACCGGTGCGCGTCCCAGCACGGTGCGAGAGTGGTTCGCCGGGCGCAGCAGCCCGACCGGCAAGCGCGCGGAGCGGCTGATCGAGCTCAGCGAGATGACCGACCGCCTCGCGCGCGTCATGAAGGCCGACTACATCCCCGTCTGGCTGCAACGCCCGATTCCCGTACTCGACGACGAGAAGCCGATCGAACTGCTCGCCCGCGGCGACTACCGTCCGGTCGCCGAGGTCATCGCGGAGCTCGAGTACCCGGGCGCGACCTGATTCCGTGCCGCTCCCCGTGGAACCGATCGCCGTCGTCGGCGAATGGATTCGGCACGCCCCGCACCGGGCGGCGCCACTCGGGCGAGGAGCGCTTGCGACGAGTGGCCGGTGGCAGCGCGGAAGCGTCCTTCGTGGGCTCTATCTCCTCTGCACGTCAGAGCGGCTGGCGCGGGTCGGCCTCGACATGCCAAAGCCATCCAGATCGACGTGGCCGGCGTTCCAGGTCGTCGGCGAGCAGCTCTGGCGCGAAGGCTGGGCGGGTGTGCTCGCCCCTTGTGCGGCCCGTCCCACCGCCCGCGTGCTTTGCCTCTTTGCCGACATCTGGCCACCAGCCGGGTCCAGGCCGGTTCGCATCGAGG
>DATHEP010000106.1:0-4164 GCA_035318525.1 Conexibacter sp. | reverse complement strand
CGAGGAAGCGCATCTCGCCTGGATACTTGTCGCCGAACGCGTCCTCCACGTCGGCGAGCCTGCGGATCGTGTAGTCGCTCATGCCGCGACCGTATCCGACGACCGGGCCGGCGGGTGCGAGGTCAGGAACGGGCGCGCGCCGCGAGCGCTCGCTCGACAAGCCGTTGCGCCGCCTCAGCCGGACTGATCCGCTGCTCGCGTGCGACGTGTTCGAGCGCCACCAGTTGCTCGGCGGTGAACGGGACCGACAGCTCGGCGCAGTAGTCCGCCGCGACCTCGACCCGTTCGATGGCCTCCACGTCGCGACGAGCGTCCTGGCCGGCGTTGCTGTGCGCACGATCACGAGTCACCTGATCCATGATGACGCGTCAGCCTCCTCGTTGGTAGGCGTTCCGCTCTCGCGCGCTTGCGTCCCAGCCTGTTCGCACGAGCCAGATCGCCGTGTCCGCTGCGTCCGGATCGACCACGATCGTCAGGAGCCGTCCACCGTCGGTCGCCCCGATGAGCAGGCGGCTACCCGCTACGCGGGGATGGGGATTGCGCACCGCAACCGCTCCGTTGCGAGGAAGCTGCTCGACCTCACTCGCCCGGATCCGTCGGCGGGCGAGCTTGTCGAGACCTGCTTCGTTGAACACGAGGCGCGCGATGAGCACGCGGCCGAGCCTCGCAGGGGACGCGTAACGTGACTGCTACGCGCCGTGCCGATTCCGCACGGGATTGGCGACGATACGGCCGAAGCAGGCGGGGACGCGCGTCGACCCGGACGGCAACCGTGTCGATCTGGTTCTCCCACTGAACCGCAAACGCCCGCCCCCGGCGAGGGGACGGGCGTCGAATCCGGTCTATCAAGCGCGCTGCACGCTAGCCGCCGCTGCGGCGGCAAGCGGCTCGCCGCCGAGCCGCCGCGCCGTACATTGCCGGCATGCGCGTCCCTTCCGTCGATCCGACCGCGCCGCGCCGTATCCGCAAGGCGATCATGGAGCCGTTCGCGCTCACGGACGCCGGCCGCTGGTACACGATCAGAGTGGCGCCGCGGATCGACGCGACGCTCGGGCGCGCCAGCGGCGGCCGGCTCACCTCGCTGCCCGGGATCCCGATGGTGCTGCTGACGCACACGGGCGCGAAGAGCGGCAGAACGTACGTGACGCCGCTGCTCTACTTCACTGACGGCCCGAACGACGACGTCGTCCTGATCGCATCGAACTACGGCCGTGAGCGCCATCCCGCGTGGCTTGCCAACGTGAAGGCGAACCCGGAGATCCGCCTGCAGGCGCGCGGCCGCGGCGGCCGCTACCGCGCGCGCGTCGCCGACGGCGCCGAGCGCGACCGCCTGTTCGGGCTCGCCAAGCAGCTCACGCGCGCCTACGCGAGCTACGAGCAGCGGGCCGAGCGGACGATCCAGATCGTCGTCTGCAGTCCGCTCGACGCGGCGTAGACGGCGCCGCGCCGCCTACGCCCCGCCGCCCGCCGCCAGCGCCGGCCAGCTCTCGCGCCACGACGGCCAGCGCGGCGTCCAGCCCAGCTCGCGCTTCGCCTTCGCGTTCGACGCGCCGCGGATCTCGCACGTCATCGCGACGACGTGCTCGCCGACCAGCCGCGCAATCCATCTCGGCACGTGGCGCGGCGGCTTGCCGCCGGCGGCCGCGCACAGCGCCGGGACCCACTCGCGCGTCGGCGCCGGGTCGTCGTCGCAGACGTGGTAGATCTCGCCCGCTCTGCCCCGCTCGAGCGCCGCGACGGTCGCGGCCGCCGCGTCCTCGATGTGCACGAACGCCCACACGCCGTTGCCGTCGCCGACGGTCGGGGCCTTGCGCGTCCGCGCCATCTCCCACTGCTCGCCGCCCGGCATCACGCTCGTGCCCGGCCCGTAGAAGCCGCCGTAGCGCAGCACGATCCCGTCGGCCTCGGTCGTGACCCGCTCCAGGTGGCGGATCGCCTCGTGCATCGTGCGCAGCCGCGCGGGCGGATGTGGGTCGAGCGGCGCGTCCTCGTCCTTGACCGGCCCGCCCACGCGCTCGAACGGCCAGCCGGCGAAGCTCTGCACGACGATCCGCTCCACGCCGGCGGCCCGCGCGGCCGCGAGCAGGTTGTCGGTGCCCTCGGTGCGCAGCCGGTTGGTGGCGGCGAACGCGCGGTCCGGACGACGCAGGTCGGCGAGGCTCTCGATCGCGGTCATCTCGTGGAGGACGGCGTCGGGTCTCGCCGCCACGACGGCGGCGAGGACGGCGGCCCGATCGAGGCCGTCGAGCACGACCGGCTCGGCGCCGAGCGCCCGCAGCGCGTCCGCCTTCGTGGCGCTGCGCGTGGTGCCGGTGACGGTGTGCCCGCTGCGGGTGAGGAGGGGGATCAGCTGCCGGCCGATCGCGCCGGACGCCCCTGCGAGAAAGACATGCATGACGCTAGTGTCGTACACCGTCACCAGGCACGAGCCACAGGAGCACGCATGAGCGCGCATGCAGACGGCACCTCCACGACCAGGTCCGACACGATCGTCCTCGTCCACGGGCTGTGGGTGACGCCCCGCAGCTGGGAGCAGTTCAGAGGCCACTACGAGGCGAAGGGCTTCAGAGTGCTCGCCCCCGCCTACCCCGGCTTCGAGGTCGAGGTGGAGGCGCTCAACGCCGACCCCTCGCCGATCGAGGACCTCGGCACCGAGGAGATCGCGCACCACTACGAGACGATCATCCGCACGCTGCCGAGACCGCCGATCATCATCGGCCACTCGATGGGCGGCGGGCTGACGCAGATCCTGCTCGACCGCGGCCTCGGCGCGGCCGGCGTGGCGATCAGCTCAGTCCCCGTCAAGGGCGTCAAGTTCCTGCCGCCGACGACGCTCCGCGGCACGTTCCCGGTCTTGAAGAACCCGGCCAACCGCCACAAGGCAGTCCCCTTCACGTTCGAGCAGTGGCACGAGTACTTCGCCAACGGCCTCAGCGACGAGGCCGCCCCGGCCGCCTACCAGCGCTACCACATCCCCGCGCCGGGCCGGGTCGTGTTCGAGGGCGCGACCGCCACCTTCAATCCCCACGCGCCGAACAAGGTCGACTTCGACAAGGAGGACCGCGCGCCGCTGCTGTTCGTCTCCGGCGGGATCGACAAGCTGATGCCGCCGTCGGTGCAGCGCTCGAACGCGCGCCATTACAACAGCGGCCTCGTCACGCGGAAGCAGTACGACGACCGCTCGCACTTCATCTGCGGCGAGAGCGGCTGGGAAGAGGTCGCCGACTTCGCGCTCGATTGGGCGCTGAACCCGGTCGAGGTCGCCGACTGATGGTGTCCTGAGGTCGCATGGCGGCCCCGGCCCAGGACAGCCCCGGCACCGGCGTCGCCTTCGCGAGCGGACCCGGCCGCTGGGTGCTGCTGATCGCGGTGCTCGGGTCGGGGATCGCGTTCCTCGACGGCACGGTCGTCAACGTCGCGCTGCCCGACATCGGCCGCGACCTCGACGCCTCCACGAGCTCGCTGCAGTGGATGCTGAACGGCTACCTGCTGACGCTCGCGTCGCTGATCCTGCTCGGCGGCTCGCTCGGTGACCGCCTCGGCCGGCGGCGCATCTTCGTCGTCGGCGTCGCCTGGTTCACGGCCGCCTCCGCCCTGTGCGCGGCGGCGCCGAGCGCCGACGCGCTCGTCTTCGCGCGCCTGCTGCAGGGGGTCGGCGGCGCGCTGCTGACGCCGGGCAGCCTCGCGATGATCGAGGCGAGCTTCCGCAAGGAGGACCGCGCCCGCGCGATCGGCGCCTGGTCGGGGCTGACGGGCGTCGCGGTCGCGATCGGGCCGCTGCTCGGCGGCTGGCTCGTCGAGGCCGTCTCGTGGCGCGCGATCTTCCTCATCAACCTGCCGCTCGGCGCGTTCGTCGCGCTCGCCGCGACGCGCACGGTGCCGGAGACGCGCGACCCCGATGCGGACGGGCCGCTCGACTCGCTCGGGGCGCTGCTCGCCGCGCTCGGCCTCGGCGGGACGACCTATGCGCTGATCGAGGCGCCGGAGGCGGGCGCCTCGGCGGCGGTCCTCGTGGCGGCGATCGGCGGTGTGCTGGCGCTTGCCGCGTTCGTCGTCGTCGAGCGTCGCGCGCCCAACCCGATGCTGCCGCTGACGATGTTCTCCTCGCGCCAGTTCACGTCCGCCAACCTCGTCACGTTCGTCGTCTACGCGGCGCTCGGCGGC
>DATHEP010000105.1:0-2650 GCA_035318525.1 Conexibacter sp. | reverse complement strand
CTTGCCGACTGGCGTGCTGGTGAAGCCCTGGTAGCGGTCGCTCATGAGGGTGCTGTCCTCCGGGAGGGGTCGTGGGCGTGCGCGTGACACGAAACTGCCACGCCCAGCCATGTAACTCCATGTGTAACTAGGAGTCCACATTTCGTGACGTGGCGCTCATTCCATTGGGTCCGGCGCCCCGTGCGGCCAGGATAGGAGGATGAACAGCGAGACCCGTCGCGTCGCCGTGCTCGGCGGCAACCGCATCCCGTTCGCCCGGTCCAACTCGGTCTACGCCGGGGTCTCCAACCAGGAGATGCTCACGGCCGCGATCGACGGGCTCGTGGACCGCTTCGACCTCCAGGGCGAGCGCCTCGGCGAGGTCGTCGCCGGCGCCGTCCTCAAGCACAGCCGCGACTTCAACCTCACGCGCGAGTGCGTGCTCGGCAGCCGCCTCGCGCCCGAGACGCCCGCGTACGACGTCCAGCAGGCGTGCGGGACCGGCCTGGAGGCAGCGATCCTCGTGGCGAACAAGATCGCTTTGGGTCAGATCGAAGCCGGCGTCGCCGGCGGCGTCGACACGACGTCCGACGCGCCGCTCGCGCTCAACGAGGATCTGCGCGCGATCCTGCTCGACGCGAACCGCCTGAAGTCCAATGCCGACCGCGCGAAGCTGCTGCTGCGCCTTCGCCCGCAGCACCTCGTCCCTGCGATCCCGCGCAACGAGGAGCCGCGCACCGGCCTCTCGATGGGCGAGCACCAAGCGCGCACAGCAGCCGAGTGGGGCATCACCCGCGAGGCGCAGGACGAGCTCGCGATGCGCTCGCACCGCAACCTCGCCGCCGCCTACTCGCGGGGCTTCCAGGACGACCTCGTCAGCCCGTATCTCGGGCTCGAGCGCGACCAGAACCTGCGCCCGGACACGAGTGTGGAGAAGCTCGCCAAGCTCGGCACGGTCTTCGGCGAGGAATCGACGATGACCGCGGGCAACTCGACGCCGCTGACCGACGGTGCCGCGCTCGTGCTGCTGGCCAGCGAGGAGTGGGCGTCCGAGCGCCGGCTGCCGGCGCTGGCGCGCTTCGTCGACGCCGAGACCGCGGCGGTCGACTACGTCCACGGCGACGAGGGCCTGCTGATGGCGCCCGCCTACGCCGTTCCCCGCGTGCTGAAGCGCAGCGGCCTGAGACTGCAGGACTTCGACCTCTACGAGATCCACGAGGCGTTCGCCTCGCAGGTCCTCTCGACGCTCGCCGCGTGGGAGGACCCGGTCTTCTGCACCCAACGGCTCGGCCTGAAGAAGCCGCTGGGCGCGATCGACCGCGACAAGCTCAACGTCAACGGCAGCTCGCTCGCCGCCGGCCACCCGTTCGCGGCGACCGGCGGCCGCATCGTCGCCGGCCTCGCGAAGGCGCTCCACGAGCGTGGCGGCGGCCGCGGCCTGATCAGCGTCTGCGCGGCCGGCGGCCAGGGCGTCGTCGCGATTCTGGAGGCATAGGTCATGGACAGGTACACGCAGCTCGTCAACACGCCGCTCGGCAAGACCGTCGCGAAGCAGGTCGGCCTGCCGAAGCCGGTGCCCTTGAAGCGGTTCGTCCCCGGCTTCCCGGTCATCGACGGCAGGGTGCTGCTCGGCGGCGCGCCCGGCGGCCGGCTCGCCCGCCCCCTCGCCACCGTGCTCGCGGAGGCCGGCGTCGAAGCCTCGACGCCGCTGCGCACCGACCTGCGCGCCGCGGCCGCCGAGGCCGGGCTCGACGCCGCTCCGTGGACGCCGCAGGCCGCGATCGACCACCGCTACGCCGCACTCGTCTTCGACGCGACCGGCATCGCCGAGTCGGCCCAGCTGGAGGAGCTGCACGCGTTCTTCGGGCCGACGATCCGCCAAGTCGCGACATGCGCGCGCGTGGTCGTGCTCGGCACGCCGCCGGAGGCCGCCGGCAAGCCGGCCGAGGCGGTCGCGCAGCGCGCATTGGAGGGCTTCACGCGCGCTGTCGGCAAGGAGGTCGGCCGTGGCGCGACCGTCCAGCTCGTCTACGTCGAGCCGGGCGCGGAGGACCAGATCGCCTCGACGCTGCGCTTCCTGCTGTCGCCGCGCTCGGCGTTCGTGTCCGGGCAGGTGGTGCGGATCGGCGCGGCCGACCCGGCGCCGGAGGGCTTCGACTGGGACAAGCCGCTCGACGGCAAGGTCGCCCTCGTCACAGGCGCCTCGCGCGGCATCGGCGCCGCGATCGCGACGACGCTCGCGCGCGACGGCGCGCACGTCGTCGGGCTCGACGTGCCGGCGCTCGCGGACGACCTGCAGGCCGTCGCCGACGGGATCGGCGGCTCGGCGCTGCCGGCCGACATCACCGACCCGGACGCGCCGAGAGCGATCGCCAAGCACCTGCGCAAGCAACACGGCGGGGTCGATGTGGTCGTCCACAACGCCGGCATCACGCGCGACCGCACGCTCGGCCGCATGGACGCCGACCGCTGGAACGCGGTGATCGCGGTCAACCTGTCCTCGATCGAGCGGGTGACTGACGCGCTGCTCGCCGGCGGGGCGAGAGCGTCGCTGCGCAAGGGCGGCCGCGTCGTCTGCGTCTCCTCCATCAGCGGCATCGCCGGCAACGCCGGGCAGACCAACTACGCGACCTCGAAGGCCGGCGTGATCGGCATGGTCGAAGCGATGGCC
>DATHEP010000104.1:0-15301 GCA_035318525.1 Conexibacter sp. | reverse complement strand
GCCCGCCATCGCCTCTCGCTCGAGCTTCCGCGGCTCGACGCGCGCGTCCTCCAGGCATCGATCGTCGACGTGCCCGTCGAGGACGGCTCGCAGGACCTCGTCTACAGCAACGGCGTCATCCACCACCTGCCCGAGACCGAGCGGGCCGTCGCCGAGATGCACCGCGCGCTGCGCCCCGGCGGCCGCGCGCTGGTGATGGTCTACCACCGCGCCTCGCTCAACCACCACGTCAACATCATGCTGATCCGGCGCCTGCTCGTGCTGGGCCTGAGGCTGCCCGGCTTCGCCACGCTCGTCGCTCGCGCCACCGGCGAGGACGAGGCCGTGCTGCAGGGCCACCGCGATCTGCTCGACGAGCACGGACTGCGCTACCTGACCGACCGCCAGCTGTTCCTCGACAACAACACTGATGGGCCGGGCAACCCGCTCTCGAAGGTCTACGGGCGAGACGACGCCCGACGGCTGTTCGGCGCCTTCTCCGAGGTTCGCACGCACGTGCGCTTCCTCAACCTGCGGCTCTACCCCGGCGGCGAGCGGCTCGCGCGCACCGCGCTCGCGCGCCGCCTGGAGCGACGCTGGGGCTGGCACCTCTGGGTCGAGGCGGTCAAGTAGCGCGAGCGCGCACCGCGATCGCGTGCTCGACGGCCGCCTCGAAGGCGCTGGCCATGCGGTCGTAGTTGAACGCCGCCGCATCCTCCCGCGCCTGGCGCCCCAATTGCAGCGCAAGGTCGCGGTCCGCCACCAGCCGCCGCAGGGCGCCCGCCAGCGCGACCGGGTCGCGCTCGGGCACGACGTAGCCGTTGCGCCCGTCCACGACGAGCTCGCCGGCCGCCGCCCCCACTGCGTCGGTCGTGACGACCGGGACGCCGGCGTGCATCGCCTCGTTGACGACGAGCCCCCACGGCTCGCGGTCGAGCGCGGTCGTGACCGACGGCAGCACGAGGCAGCGCGCGCGTGCGAGCCGCTCGGGCAGTTCCTCCTGCGGCACGTAGCCGACGATCTGCACGCGCTCGTCGCCGTCGATCCGCGCCCGGATCGCCTCCTCCCGCGTCCCGTTGCCGACGAGGCTCAGCCGCGCCGGCTGCTCGATCGCGCCGAACGCGTCCAGCAGGTCGTCGATCCCCTTGCGCTCCTCGAACTGCCCGATGAACAGCACGTCGGCCTCGCCCTCCATCGTCGGCTCGACGCGCAGGAAGCGCGCGGAGTCGACTGCCTGGCCGGCGACGAACACCTTGCCGGGGTCGACGCCGTCGACCTCACAGACGAAGCGCTTGACGTGCTCGCCGTACGTCACGATCGCGTCCGCATGGCGGTAGATCGCCTCCGTCAGCGGCCGCGTGAGGCGGTGCACGCGCGTCTGCGGGTGGTACCACATGCCCGTCCAGATCACGATCGGCAGGCCGCGCAGCCGGCAGGCGAGGTACGTCAGCGGCAGCATCAGGCGGCCGTTGAGGCACTTGACGACCGCGTCGTATCTGCGGCGGCTGAGCGCGCGCACGATCCCCGGCATGAACGACTGGCCGGCGATCCGCACCCGTCGCAGCGCGACGCGGCGGAAGTCGCCCTCGCGCACGAGCGGGATCCTGCGGTTCCAGTAGCGCTCGCGCTCATCGGCGAAGAAGTAGAAGTCGGCGTCCATCCGGCGTGCGACCTCCTCGAACAGACGCAGCCGGTAGTGGGGGCAGAAGTAGTTGATGAACGCGATGCGGCGCACGGGTCCTCCGGCTAGATGGTCGATTCCGCGATCTCGCGGCGCGAGGGGCACGCTGGCCGGCGCCGGACGCCACGCGGCGTCTCGCCGATGCCATCGGCATCGCCTTCGACACCGCGCGTCGCCCGGCATCCACCCATCGCACCCCTCGCATCCACGAATCTCGCGAAATCGGCCATCAGGCGACGGGCTGCCCGGCGACCCAGCGGTCATGCCAGGCGCAGGCGTTGTAGACGTTCCACAGGTGGTAGCTCCAGTCCATCCGCCCGCTGCGGTGGGCGGCGAACAGGCGCTGGATCGGCTCGACGGAGATCGCGCCGCGCTCGACGAGGCTCGAGCGGGCGACCGTCGCCTCGGCTCGCACGCCGAAGTCGCCGCGCAGCCACTCGGCCATCGGCGTGCCGAAGCCCTGCTTGGGGCGGTTGAGGATCTCCGCCGGCAGCAGGTCGCGCACGGCCCGTCGCAGCACGTACTTGCCGGTCCCGTCGCGGTGCTTCATGCGCGGCGGCAGCGCGAGCGCGAGCTCGACCAGCTCGTGGTCGAGGAACGGCTCGCGCCCCTCCACCGAGCTGAGCATCGCGATGCGGTCGAGTCGCTGCAGCAGCAGCTCGGCGAGGCGCTGCTTGAGCTCGACGTACGTCATCCGCTGGAACAGGTCCGCGCCCGCACGGCCGGCCTCCTCCCACAGCGGCTCGATCAGCTTCAGCGAGCTCTCGCGCCGCGCGAGCGTGGGCCCGAGCAGCTCGTCCTTGAGCTGCCCGCGCCAGCAGATCGAGCCGCCCCAGTAGGGCAGCGGGCTGTGCGCGGCGTCGTACAGCGCCTCCGCGTGGCGCATCCCGCGCCCGGTCCGCTCGCTCACCTGCAGCCCGGCGCGCGCTGTGAGGCGCTGCAGCGGTCGCGGCGCGCGCTGGAAGGGCACGAAGAAGCGGCGGTGGTCCGCGTAGCCCTTGTAGCCGTGGAACAGCTCGTCGGCGCCCTCGCCGACCTGCACCACCGGCGTGCCGTTGTCGCGTGCGAGCTTGGAGACGAAGTGCTGCGGCACGCACGTCCAGTCCGACAGCGGCTCGTCCTGCAGCTCGATCAGCTGCGGCACGAACGCGGCGAGGTCCGTCTCGTCCACGAGCACCTCGTGGTGGTCGGTGCCGAAGCGCTCCGCGACTAGCCGCGCGGGTGCCAGCTCGTCGTACTTCGGGTGGCCCTTCGGCGCGGTCGAGAACGTGCGCACCGGCTCGCTCGTCAGCTCCGACATCAGCGCGACGTTGGTCGAGGAGTCGAGCCCGCCCGAGAGGAAGACGCCGAACGGGACGTCGGACATCATCCGCTTGCCGATCGAGGCCCGCAGCAGATCGAGCACGCGCTGCTCCATCTCCGGCTCGCTCATCTGCGCGACCTCGCGCGCGGTCTCGCCGTCGAACGGCGTCCACCATGTCTCCGCGTGCAGCGAGCCGTCGGCGCGCACGACGATGCGCTCGGCGGGGGCGAGCTTGCGCACGTCCCGGTAGAGCGTCAGGGGCGCGGGGGCGAACGCGAACGTGAGGTAGTGGAACAGCGCCTCCTCGTCCAGCTCGGGCGAGAGCGCCGGGTGCGCGAGCAGACCTTTGATCTCGGAGGCGAACAGCAGCCCGCCGGGCAGCCGGGCGTAGTAGAGCGGCTTGACGCCGACGCGGTCGCGCGCGAGCAGCAGCTCGCGCCGCCGCGCGTCCCAGATCGCGAACGCGAACATCCCGTGCAGCCGCTCGACGCAGCGCGGCCCCTCCTCCTCGTAGAGGTGGAGGATCGTCTCGGTGTCCGTGTGTGAACGGTAGACGTGGCCCTTCGCCTCCAGCTCCGCGCGCAAGGCCGCGTGGTTGTAGACCTCGCCGTTGTAGGTGATCCAGACGGTCCCGTCCTCGTTGCACATCGGCTGGCGGCCGGCCTCGGAGAGGTCGACGATCGACAGCCGCCGGTGCCCCAGCGCCACCCGCTCCGCGGGCCGGTGCAGCGCACCGCTCGCGTCGGGCCCGCGATGGACCATCGTGTCGCTCATCGCGCGCACGATCTCCTCGCTCACCGCGAAGCCGTCGCCGAAGCCGACGATGCCGCTGATGCCGCACACGTCAGGCGCCTCGCGGATGTCGCAGGGAGTAGCCGAAGCGCGCGACGCGCGCCTCGAAGCGCCGCACGATCGCCGCGCGGTAGAGCGCGCGGGGGGCGCTGGCCGTGAGCCGGTCCCACTGCGCGAAGTAGGCCTCGTTCAGTCCCTGCCGCGTCGGCTCGCCGAGCGGCGCCGGCTCCAGCCCGAGGAAGCGCTGCAGCCGCACCAGCTCGTCGTCGTCCTCGACCAGCTGCTCGTAGTGCGTGACGGTCGCGTGGCGCAGGTGCGGCAGGTCCGCGAGCGCCGTCTCGTTGCAGACGAGCCAGTGGCGGATCAGCTCGTGCAGCCGCGTGCCGCTCCACTTCTGCGTGGCGAGCGCGGTTGCGATCGGGTGGCGCAGCACGACGACGAAGCGGGCCTGCGGGAACAGCTCCTGCAGGAAGCGCATCTTGAGCAGGTTCGGCGGCGACTTCTCGACCAGCACCGCCCGCGTGACGTCCCAGTGGCGGCTCCAGTCGGCCCGCAGCTGTTCGCCGTTCGCCGCCGTCGCGAGCGGCGAGTCCTCCGTCAGGTGCATCTCGGCCGCGAAGCTGAAGCGTCCTGGCCCTCCGAACCGCTGGGCGGCGGGGTAGACGGACTGCAGGTGCTGCCCCTCGTCCGCGGGGACGCCGGTGTCGGCGAAGCCGCTGGCGTCGGGATGGGCGGCGAGGCGGCGGGCCAGCAGCGTCGTGCCGCTGCGATGCAGGCCGCCGACGAACGCGATCGTGCGGTCGGCGGCGACGACCTCCTCGCTCATCGGCACCCCGCCGCCGACAGCTGCGCCGCGACGTGCTCGGCGTCCGCCCGCACGCCGGCCTCACTCGTGCGCTGCACGCGCCGGCGCAGCACGAGCCGGTGCGCCAGCAGCTGGGCGGCGCCGAGCGCCCGCTGGGGCCGGCGCAGCATGACCAGCCCCCATTGGAGAGCCACGCGTCGCCGCCCGCTGCGCAGCGCGCTGCGCATGTTGTCCCACGCCGCGACGCCCTCGAAGCGGCGCAGCGGCGTCCGCGAGCCGCCCCAGTCGGCCCGCCGCGCCTCGCCGGCATCGAGGTGCGCGAGCTGCATCGTGCGGTCGTCCTGCGCGGACATCTGCGCGTCGTGCAGGCGATAGACGATGCCGATCTGCGGGGAGCAGACCGCCGTCCCGCGCACGAGCACGCGCAGCCACAGGTCGAGATCCTCGACGACGCCGCGGCGGGCCTGGAAGCCGCCGGCGGCGAGCGCGACGTCGCGCCGGGCCATCGACGCGCTGACGGGGACGATGTTGCCGGGGTGGACGAGCTGGCGCGGCGAGCGCAGCACCGTGGGGCGGCGGGTGGCGGGCCCGTGGATGCGGGCCGTCGCGGGGTCGGCACCGCAGCGCAGCGCCGAGCTGGCCACCAGCGCGTGGCCATCGCGCAGCGCCCACAGGTGGGCGAGGTGGTGGGGCAGCCACTCGTCGTCGGAGTCGAGGAAGGCGACCCAGTCGCAGGCGGCGGCCTCCAGCCCGGTGTTGCGGGCCGCGGCGAGGCCGCGGTTGTGCGGATGGCGGATCACCGTCGCGCCGAGCCGCTCGGCGACGGCGGCGGTGTCGTCGCCGGAGCCGTCGTCCACGACGATCACCTCCGCCGGCGGCAGCGGCCGCTGCGCGAAGGCGCTGGCGACGGCGCACTCCAGCATGTGCGCGCGGTTGTAGGCCGGGATCACGGTCGAGATCGCCAGTCGCTCAGCCATCTCGACGCACCCTATCCCACCGTGTCGGGTGATAGGGTGGATACACGCTTGGACAATTTAGAATGATAAAGATAATTTGATCATGGACTCGATCGATGAAGTGACGCCGATCTTCCTGCTGTCCACGGCGCGCAGCGGCTCGACGCTGCTGCAGCGGATCCTCGGGTCGTACCCGGAGATTGCGACGGCGGCCGAGCCGTGGCTGCTGATCCCGCTCGTCTACGCGCTGCGCGGGCGCGGCGTGCACGCCGAGTACGAGCACGGGACGCTGGCGGCGGCGCTCGAGGACTTCAGCGCGCATCTGCCGGGCGGTCAAGCCGACTTCGACGCGGAGGTGCGCGACTTCGCCGAGCGGCTCTATGCCCGCAGCGTCGGGCCCGGCCAGCGCTACTTCCTCGACAAGACGCCGCCGTACTTCCTGATCGTCGACGAGCTGCTGCGCATCTTTCCGGATGCCAAGTTCGTCTTCCTGTGGCGCAATCCACTCGCGATCGCCGCCTCGCTCGCCGACTGGCCACAACGTAATTGGGGTGGGCTCTATCGCGAGAACCTGTTCTACGGACTCGCGAACTTGATCAACGCGCGTCGGGCCAACGTTCACTGCTCACACGCCATCCGCTTCGAGGACTACGTGTCGGGCGACGTCGAGGCATGGCGTGGATTGATGGACTACCTCGAGCTGCCGTTCCGGTCGGAGTCGTTGAGCGAGTTCACCGACGTCGAGCTGACCGGGCGCATGGGCGACAAGCACGGCTCGGCGCTCTACGGAGCGCTCAGCGCCGAGCCGCTCGAGAAGTGGCGCACGACGCTCGCCAACCCCCTGCGCAAGGAGGCCGCGCGCCGCTACCTGTCGTGGCTCGGTGCGGAGCGACTCGCGGTCATGGGCTACGACGGGCACGCGCTCTCGGCGGAGCTGGAGGCGCTGCCGGTCGGCATGGACAACGTCGCCGCCGACGTGCGCCACTTCGCCAGGGCGCTGATCAGGGAGCCGTTCCACGCGCGCCTCCGCAGCATGACGAACGTCGGGCGACCCAGCTCACTGCGCTACATCCTCGGCGCCGGCCGGCACGTCTGACGGCATCGCGCGCCGCGTGCGCGGCTGGCGGTCGCGCAGTGTCCGCCACAGCCCGCGCAGGCGCTCGCGGTCGCGCGGCAGCGTCCCCGCCACGACGAGCGCGACCGCGCAGAAGGCGAGCGAGCCCGCGAGCAGCGCGAGCGGCAGCTGCGCGATGCCGGACACCTGCTGCTCGACCGCGCGCGCGCTGAAGAACCCGGCCGCGTAGGACGCGGCGAGGCCCACCAGCTGGCGCGCCAGACGGGCGGGGCGCGGCGTCGGCAGGGCCGCGAGCGAGCGCATGATGACGACGTAGACGCCGAAGCTGGCGAGGCATCCGGCCGCGATCGCGATCGCCATGCCGGTGAGCCCGATGGCATTCGTCAGCAGGATCCCGGCGGCAAGCGTCACCAGCAGACGTGCGGACTGCGCGAAGCTGGTCCACAGCGGGCGGTTGGCGGCCATCAGCAGCGAGCCCTGGATCGCGGTCAGCGTCTGCAGCCACGGAGCGATCAGCAGCCAGCAGAGGGCGCTCGCGGCAGGCGCGAAGCCGCTGCCGAACAGCTGCATGACGGCGTGCGAGGCGCCGCCGCCGACGGCGGCCGGCAGCAGCATCCCGAACGCGGCGTAGCGCAGCGAGTCGGCGACGACGCGGTTAGAGCCCTCGACGTCGCCGGCGGCCCGACGCTCCACGAGCGTCGGCAGCAACATCTCGGTGACGCGCCAGTTGAGCTCGCCGAGGCGCTGGGCGACGTTCGAGGCGCGGCTGAAGGCGCCGACCGCCGTGACGGAGCTGGTGACGCCCAGGATCCACGTCCCGCTCGCGTCGCTCAGGCCGCCGGCGATCGAGCCAGGGGTGATCTTCAGGCCGAACGTGACGATCTCGCGCAGCATGCCGAAGCCCGCGCGCAGGTCGGCGCGCGGGACGCGCCAGCGCATCACGCGCGGCACGAGCGCGAGCCGGTGCACGAGTGCCGTCGTCCACGACAGCAGGAAGGCGATCGTCAGGCTCCACACGCTGTGGCTGACCCACCCGAGCACGACGATCAGGGCCGTGTACACGAGCGCCTGGTGCAGTCGCACGGCGAACAGCTCGCGGCCCGCCCGGAAGGCGCCCAGCACGCCGTCGATGTTCCAGCAGGTGTTGATTACGAGCAGGTAGCCGACCAGCCCCGTCGCCGCCGGCGCGAACAGGTCGGGGTGGTCGATCGGACCGTTGAAGACGAACCAGCACGCGACCACACCCAGCGCGGCGACGACGGCGGTCAACACGAAGGAGAAGCTGAGGACCGCCAGCCAGATCCCCGTCACCGCCGGGTCACGCGGCTCCAGCTTGGCGATCTTGCGCACCATCGCGGGCTGCTCGCGCACCGTCGAGAGCAGCGTGACGAGCATCACCGGAGCGAGCGCGAGCGCCGCTTCGCCGACAACCGTCACGCCGTAGATGCGCGCGGTCAGGATGCTCGACGCGAGCGTCAGGACGCCGATCGTCCCGAAGCTGGCGAGCGCGAACGCCATGCCCGAGCTGTACGAGCGCTTCATCCGCGTGGCGTCGCGCGCTGGCCCTGGAAGCGCGCAAGCAGGTCGACGAGCCGGGGCGGGCTGAGCCGCTGGCGCGCGCGGGCCCGCGGGTCGGCCCCGGCGGCGCTGCTCCACCACTCGTCCAGCAGTCCGCGCAGGGTGGCAGGGGGCAGCGGGACGAACGACGCGATCGCCTCGGCCTCGCGCCGCGTGCGGCGGTAGAGGTGGCGCAGGCCGGGGGTGTGGCGGTGGGCGTCGGCGACGCGCAGCGTCGGGTCGACCGCGATCGTCCAGCCGGCGGCCAGCGCGCGCAGCGCCCACTCCTTGTCCTCGCAGGCCTGGAGCTGCTCGTCGAACGGCAGCTGCTGCCACACCGCCGCCCGCCACGAGGAGGCGGTGTTGGAGAAGCCCCAGTACGGCGCCGCGAGCGCGTCGGCGAGCGTCTGGTGGAACGTCGAGGTCAAAGGCTCCGACGACCCCGGCAGCATCGGGGCGCCGCTCGTCCCGGCGACGTCGGCGCGCGCGTACTGTGCGAGCGAGCGCTCGATCCAGCGCTCGTCCGGTGGGACGACGTGCGAGGAGAGCGCGAAGTGGATCGGCGCCTCCGCGGCGGCGGCGCCGACGTTCAGCGCGCGTCCGAAGGAGAAGCGCTCGGCTGGGATCTCGACGACCTGGTCGGCCGCCGCGCGCGCGATCGCGAGCGTCTCGTCGGACGAGCCGGAGTCCACCACCACGATCTCCGCCGCCACCGTCTGGGCGCGGATGAGCGCGAGCGTGCGGCCGACCGTGCGACCGCTGTCCTTCGCCCGGACGATCACGCTCGCTCGGGGGGGCACCCGCTCACCTCCGTCCCGGGGTGGACGTTCGTTCTAGGGCGCGCACCGGGACCTCAAGCGCCATCGCGCCACGGACGATGACAGAAGCGTCGCCCCGGGAGGCGCCTGCATGATCCTGCTCCTGCTCTTCGTCCTTTGGCTGTCACTCATCGTGCTCTGCGTCTGCATGTGCCGCGCGGCCGCACGCGGAGACGCCGCACAGGGTGCGCAGTCCTCGGCTCGTCCCATCCGCTCCCTGCATCGCCGCAGGTATGCGCCGCTGCGCTCGCGCCTCACATCCCACGGCGCCCGAGCACGTGGGGCACGGTCCTGAGCAGGATCTTGATGTCGGTCCAGAGCGACCAGTTCGCCACGTACAGGTAGTCGATCGCGACCATCTCGCGCAGCGGGACGCGCGTCGCTCCGAGGATCTGCCACTGGCCCGTCATGCCGGGCATCAGCTCGAGGCGCCGGCGGTGCCAGCCCTCGATGTGCTGGTCCTCGTCGAGCACGAGCGGGCGCGGGCCGACGAGACTCATCTCGCCGCGCAGGACGTTGAGAAGCTGCGGCAGCTCGTCCAGCGCCGAGGCGCGCAGCAGCCGGCCGACACGCGTCACGCGCGGGTCGTCGGTGATCTTGAAGAGGCCGTCGCGCGCCTCGTTGCGGTCGGCGAGCCCGGCCTTGAGCTGCTCCGCGTCGTCGACCATCGTGCGGAACTTGAGCATCTCGAAGCGCTTGCCGTGCCGGCCCACGCGGAGCTGGCGGAAGAGGATCGGGCCGCGGCTGTCGAGCTTGATCGCGAGCGCGACCAGCAGCAGCAGCGGCGAGACGGCGAGCAGGCAGACCCCCGCGCCGACGAGGTCGAAGGAGCGCTTGACGAAGGCCGACGAGCGCGTGAGGTCGAAGCGCCGCACGCCCATCACCGTCACGCCGTGCAGGTCGTCGAACTCGACCGCGGAGCCGACGACCTCCAGCAGGCGCGGCAGCACGCTGACGCGGATGCCGACGGCCTTGAGCGTGCGCACGAGGTCGAGCATCTCGCCCGCGTCGGCGCTGCGCGGAGCGATGATCGCGCGGTGCACGTCGAGCGTCTGAGCGCGCTCGCGGATCTTCTGCAGGTCGGTCGCCGAGCAGACGTCGCTCGACCAGGGGGAGACCTTGTCGAGGTCGATGTGCGCGACCATCATCGCCTTGATCCCGCTCTGCGACGTCAGCTTCGCGTAGATCGTCTCGGCTGCGGCGCCGTCGCCGATGAACAGGCAGCGCTCGGTGGGCGACAGCCGCAGGGCGATCGAGCGCGCCCCGATGCGGGCTGCCACGGTGAAGGCCAGCAGCGCGATCCACAACACGACGACGTCGACCCGCGACAGCGTGCCGTCGAGGATCAGCGGCGCCGCGAGCCACGCTGCGAGCGCGCCCAGCGTCGTCATGTAGAAGAGACGCGGCACCTCGTCGAGCGTCGTGCGGCGCAGCAGCGCCTCGTCGCGGTCGTAGAGGCCGAACAGCTTGCCCCCGAGCGCGACGGCCGGCAGCACGAGCAGGGCGTACCAGGTGAGGCCGAGCGGGGGCGAGCCGATGCGCGTGGTGACGAGCAGCGCCGCCGTCACCGCAAGCAGATCACCGGCCAGCAGCGTGCGGCGGAACAGCGCGTCGCGCAGCAGGCTCGCTTCGGGGCCGGTCGCCTCCGTGATGTGCAATGCGGCGGCGCGCCGCAGCGATGCCCACCCACGACTGCGCAGTTGCGGCGCCGCGCGTCCGACGTCGCCTGGCTTGTGGCTGCTGCCGGTGTCGACCGTCGTCATGCGTGGTGCCTCCGTGCGAACGACCCGTGTCTCCTCCACTGGTGTCCCGCGACGATCCCCGAAGGCGGTGACGCAGATGCTCATCGTCACGGGACGGGGCGAACTTACTGCCCCTCATCACCGAACGCAAGCGTGCAACTGCCTAGCAGTTAGCGAACGTGCGATTCACGCACTCGCTTACGAAGCGGCGTGCGCCGGTTAACGGTGCAGTCGCCGCGCCAGCGCGACCAGCGTGTGGACGCCCCAGCCGGAGCCGCCCTGGCCGGCGTACGGGCGGCCCGTGTCCCAGCCGGTGCCGGCGATGTCGAGGTGCGCCCACGGCACGTCGTCGACGAAGCGGTGGAGGAACTCGGCGGCGGTGATCGAGCCGGCCTTGCGGCTCTCGACGGCGTTCATGACGTCGGCGTAGCGACCTCTGATCAGCTCCGCGTAGGACTCGTGCAGCGGCAGCCGCCAGACCGGCTCGCCGGCGGCGCGCGCCGCCTCCTCGACGGCGGCCGCCCAGCCGTCGTCGTTGCTCAGCAGGCCGGCGTGGCTGTCGCCGAGCGCGATCACGATCGCGCCCGTCAGCGTCGCGACGTCGACGATCCGCTCGGCGCCGAGCGCGACCGCGTGCGCCAGGCAGTCGGCGAGCACGAGCCGGCCCTCGGCGTCGGTGTTGACGATCTCGATCGTCGTGCCGTTCAGCGCGCGCACGATGTCGCCGGGCTTCACGGCGTTGCCGCTCGGCATGTTCTCGGTCGCGCCGACGATCCCCAGCGCGCGGATCGGAAGCTGCAGCCGGGCGATCGCGCCAATCGCCTCGAGCACGGCGGCGCCGCCCGACATGTCGAACTTCATGTCCGACATTCTCATCCCGGGCTTCAGCGAGATCCCGCCGGAGTCGAACGTGACGGCCTTGCCGACGAGCGCCAGCAGCGGTCCGCCCGCCGCCGGCCCCTCGTATCTGAGGACGATCAGCTGCGCCTCCTGCTGCGAGCCCTGCGCGACGGCGGCGAAGGCGCCCATCCCGTGCGTGCGGATCTCCTGCTCGCCGAGCACCTCCACGTGCAGTCCGCCGGCCTCGCCGACGAGCTCGTGGGCGCGATGCGCGAGGAATGCCGGCGTCACCTCGTTGCCGGGCGCGTTCTGCAGGTCGCGGGCGCGATTCTGCGCCTCGGCGACGACCGTGGCGATCCCGACCGGCTCGCTCACATCGTGGTGCGCGCTGACGAGCAGCGTCTCGAGCCGGCCTTCGTCCTCCGGGTGGTTGCGATAGCGGTCGAAGCGGTAGCCGGCCAGCACGGTTCCCTCGACGAGCCCGGCCACGACCGCGTCGCCGACGTGATGGGGGACCTCCCAGCAGAGCGTCGTCGTCCCCAGCTCGCGGGCGCGGCCATGGACGGCAGCGGCGGCGATGCGGGCGCGCTCGGCGTCGAACGCGTCGCGCGCGCCGAGGCCGACGACGATCCAGCGGCGCCCCTCAGCGTGCGTCACCGCGAGCCGCTTGAAGGCGCGACGCGCCTCGCCGCGGTCGAGCAGCCCCTGCAGCGTGCCGGCGGCGACGTCGTGTGCGACATCCTCGCTCTCGAAGACGCCGACGGCGATCGTGTCGCCGTCGGTGGCGAGGGGCCCGTCCGTGGTCGCCGCGATGCGCATTTCGCCGCAGGTTACCCGCCGATAGCATTCGAGCCGGTGCCTACGGGCACCCCTCCACCGCCACGAAACGGAGATCCGATGCCATCGACCGTCATCCTCGGTGCCGCGCGCACCCCAATCGGCAAGCTCGGCGGCGGGCTGGCCGCGCTCGACGCGACCGAGCTCGGCGGCACCGCCATCAGAGCCGCGCTCGAGCGCGCCGACGTCGCTCCCGAGCAGGTCCAGCACGTGATCATGGGTCAGGTGATCCAGGCCGGTCAGGGTCAGATCCCCTCGCGCCAGGCGCAGATCAAGGGCGGGATCCCCAAGGAGGTGTCTTCGGAGACGATCAACAAGGTCTGCGCCTCGGGCATCCGCGCGGCCGGGATCCTCGACGCGGCGATCCGCGCCGGCGACGTCGAGGTCGCCGTCGGCGGCGGCATGGAGTCGATGTCGAACGCGCCCTACATGCTCAAGGGCGCACGCTTCGGCTTCCGCATGGGCGACGGCAAGGCGATCGACTCGATGATCAACGACGGCCTGACCAACCCCTTCAGCGGCAAGCACATGGCGCAGGAGGCAAGCGAGGTCGCAGCCGAGCTGGAGATGACGCGCGCCGACATGGACCGCTGGTCGGTGCGCTCGCACGAGCTGGCGCTGAAGGCGACCGACGAGGGCCGCCTGCCGGAGGAGATCGTCGCCGTGACGGTCAAGGGCAAGAAGGGCGACACGGTCGTCGCGGTCGATGAGGCGCCGCGCCCCGGCACGACCCTGGAGACGCTCGCAAAGCTCCCGCCGATCTTCACGAAGGACGGCACCCACACGGCTGGCAACGCGCCGGGCGTGAATGACGGCGGCGGCGCGCTCGTGCTCGCCTCCGACGCGTGGGCGAAGGCCAACGGCAAGCGGGCGCTGGCGACGATCGTCACGCAGGCGCAGATCGCCGACGACTTCCCGATGCTCGCGAGAACGCCGGCGCTGGCCGCGCAGAAGGCGCTCGCCCAGGCCGGCCTGGCGGCCGGCGACATCGACGTGTGGGAGATCAACGAGGCGTTCGCGTCCGTCACGCTCAACTCGATCCGCATGCTCGGGATCGACGAGGACAAGGTCAACGTGAACGGCGGCGCGGTCGCGCTCGGCCACCCGATCGGCGCCTCCGGCGCGCGCATACTCGGCTCGCTCGTGCTCGAGCTGCAGCGCCGCGGCGGCGGTCGCGGCTGCGCCGCGATCTGTTCCGGCGGCGGGCAGGGCGACGCCGTCATCGTCGAGGTCCCCGCGTCCTGAAGGACGCGGTCGACACCGACGCGCCCGAGAGCGCCGCCGCCGGCGGCGCTCCGCCCGGCGGCGCCGCTCCCCGCGGCGCCGCCTTCTTCGACCTCGACCGCACGCTGATGGCGGGCTCGTCCGCGTACGAGTTCGCGCGCGCCTCCTATCGCAACGGCCTGCTGAGCCGACGGCAGCTCGCCGCCGGCGCGTGGGCGAACGCGCAGTTCCGCCTGCGCGGCTCGACCGACGCCGCCACCGACGAGCTGCGCGAGCGGATCGCGAAGGCGATCGAGGGCGTGCGCGTGGTCGACCTGCAGCGGCTCGGGCCGGCCGTGCTCGCGGGTGTGCTGCCGCGCATCTACCCGCAGATGCTGCGGGTCGCCTGGGAGCACCAGGACGCCGGCCGGCCCGTCTACATCTGCACGGCTGCGGCGCACGAGCTGGCCGA
This sequence comes from Conexibacter sp., assembly GCA_035318525.1. Taxonomy (GTDB): domain Bacteria; phylum Actinomycetota; class Thermoleophilia; order Solirubrobacterales; family Solirubrobacteraceae; genus Conexibacter. The sequence goes on along the minus strand of DATHEP010000104.1, from coordinate 1,241 downwards.
GGTGCTCGCGACCGTGCTCGGCTTCGAGGGCGGCATCGGCGCCCGCTCCGAGATCCGCGACGGCGTCTACACCGGCAAGCCGCACGGCCCGTTCACGTACCGCGAGGGCAAGGCGGTCGCGATGCGCGAGCTGGCCGAGCGCACGGGGATCGACCTCGCCGAGTCGTGGGCGTATTCCGACTCGGAGTCGGACCTTCCTATGCTGCGCGCCGTGGGGCACCCGGTCGCCGTCAATCCCGACGCCGCGCTCGCGCGCATCGCGCGCGAGGAGGGCTGGGAGGTGCTGCGCTTCGAGCGGCTCGGGCGCCGCCTCGCGATCGCCGGCTCGGCCGTCGCGGCGGCGACGCTCGGCGGGCTCGGCTCGCTCGCGCTCGCGCGGCGCAAGCCGGTTCCCCCGCCGCGGCGCATCCCGCCTCGCTCGCTGCGCCGGCCGCGATGATGAGCGGATCGTCGTGGCTGGCAAGGACGCAGGGAGCGTGGCGTGCTTCGCACGCGAGCGACCGAGGACGCCGCCAGGCGCGACGAGGCGGCCATCACGATGAGTGAGCACGAGCTGACCGATGAGCAGCGCGAGATCCGTGCGCTCGCGCGGCGCTTCGCCGAGCAGGAGATCGCGCCGCATGCGGCCGCCTGGGATCGCGAGCACCGCTTCCCCGCCGAGGTCTTCGCGCAGCTCGGCGAGCTGGGGCTGATGGGCGCCTGCGTGCCGGAGGAGCGCGGCGGGGCCGGCGCGGACTTCCTCGCCTACGTGCTCGTGCTGGAGGAGCTCGCGCGCGCTGACGCGGGCGTGGCGGTGACGGTCGCCGTCCACACGTCGGCGGCGACGCTGCCCCTGCTCGCGTACGGCACCGACGAGCAGATCGCGCGGCTCGTGCCGCCGCTCGCGCAGGGGATCGAGCTCGGCGCGTTCGTGCTGACCGAGCCTGAGGCCGGATCGGACGCCGCCGCCCTGCGCACGCGCGCCGACGCCGACGGCCGCATCACCGGCACGAAGCAGTTCATCACCACCGGCTCGCATGCCCACACGCTGCTCGTGTTCGCGCGCGAGGCGCCCACCGACGCCGCCCCCGCTGGCCCGATCTCCGCGTACGTCGTCCGCCGCCCCGCGCCCGGCCTCACGGTCACGCGCGAGGAGGAGAAGCTGGGCCTCAACTCCTCCTCGACCGCCACGCTCGTCTTCGACGGCACGCCCGGCGAGCGGCTCGGCCCGTCCGGCGGCGGCATGCGGATCGCGCTCGGCA
>DATHEP010000103.1:0-2366 GCA_035318525.1 Conexibacter sp. | reverse complement strand
CGCGCGCGCCCTCCCACGCGCCGACGACGAGCCGCTCCGCGGCGTCCGCGTCGAGCTGCTCGCGGAACGCGTCGGTGTAGAGCCGCTCGCGCCGCAGGCCCTGCAGGCTCGACATGTAGACGAAGTAGCGCTGCGACGGCTCGAGCGGCAGCGTCTCGGAGAGACGCCGGATGCGGCTCGGCCAGCTGTCGATGCGGCCGTTGGCGGGCACCGCCATGCCGGCGCGCGCGAGCAGGCGGCGCGCGCCGCGCGGGAGTCGCTGGAGGCGCGCCGAGGCGAGGTTGGCGACGTAGCGCGTGTAGCCGCCGAAGATCTCGTCCCCGCCGTCGCCGTTGAGCGCGACCGTGACGTGACGGCGGGTCACCTGCGACAGCGCGAACGTCGGGATCGCGGTCGCGTCCGCGAACGGCTCGCCGTGGTGGCGCACGATCTGCGGCAGCAGCTCGATCGCGCTCGGCGCGACCATGAACTCGTGGTGCTCGGTGCCGAAGCGCTCGGCCACCAGCCGCGCCAGCGGCAGCTCGTTCAGCCGCTCGCTGTCGAAGCCGATCGAGAACGTCTTGACCGGCTCGCTCGACAGCTCGGCCATCGCCGCCACGACTGCGGCCGAGTCGACGCCGCCCGACAGGAACGCGCCGAGCGGCACGTCGGCGATCAGGCGACGGCGCACCGCCGTGCGCAGGCGCTCGCGCAGCTCCTCGTCCAGCTCGCGCTCGTCGGCGACCGTGCGCTTGGGCACGTAGTCGAGCCGCCAGTAGGGCTCGATCCGCGCGCGCCCCTCGCAGTAGACGAGGCGGCTCGCCGGCGGCAGCTTGCGCACCGCCTGGAAGGCGCTGTGCGGCGAGGGGACGTAGCGCAGCGCGAGATACAGGTCGAGCGCGCGGTAGTCGGGCGTGCGCGAGATCGTCTCGTCCTGCAGCAGCGACTGCAGCTCGGAGGCGAACGACAGCACGCCGTGGCGCTCGGCGTAGAACAGCGGCTTCTTGCCGAGCCGGTCACGCGCCAGCACGAGCTGGCGGCGGCGCGCGTCCCACACGGCGACGCCGAACATCCCGATCAGATGCTCGGCGAAGCGCTCCCCCTCCTCCTCGTAGAGGTGGGCGATCACCTCCGTGTCGCCCTGCGTGGCGAAGCGGTGCCCCTTGGCCTGCAGCCGCTCGCGCAGCTCGGCGTGGTTGTAGATCTCGCCATTGAGCACGACGGCGACGGAGCGGTCCTCGTTGAAGATCGGCTGGTCGCCCGAGACGAGGTCGATCACCGCGAGGCGCTGGATCCCCAGCCCGACGCCGTCCTCGAGATGGATGCCGCGCGAGTCGGGTCCGCGGTGCTCCATCGCCCCGCACATGCGCTCCAGCAGCCCGGGCGCGGGCCGCGAGCCGTCGGCGCGCGCCTGTCCGCCTATGCCGCACATCGCGCCACCCCGGCGCTCACAGCGCCGCGAGCACGTCGACGATCCGCCCCGCGGCCTGCCCGTCCCACAGCGGCGGCACCTGCGCCTGCCGTCCGCGCACCTGCTCGATCAGCGCGGGCGCCTCGCGGATGCGACGCGGGTCGAGGCCGAGCAGGACGTTGGTCCCCAGCTCGACCGTCACCGGGCGCTCGGTGTTGTCGCGCAGCGTGAGGCACGGCACGCCGAGATACGTCGTCTCCTCCTGGATGCCGCCCGAGTCCGTGAGCACGCCAGCCGAGCGGGCCACCAGCGCGAGGAAGTCGAGGTAGCCGAGCGGCTCGAACAGCCGCAGTGGGCCGTCGGCGTCCAACTCGATCCCCGCCGCTGCGATCCGCGCTCGCGTGCGCGGGTGCACGGGGAAGACGACCGGCATCGAGGCGGCGACGTCCTGCAGCGCCTCGACCGCGTCGCGCAGCAGTGGCCCGTCCACGAGTGCGGGGCGGTGCAGCGTCACGACGAGGTAGCCCCGATCGGCCAGCCCCAGCTCGCCGACGACCGGGTTCCCATCGATCCGCTCGCGCATCGCCGCCAGCGTGTCGATCATCGTGTTGCCGACGTAGTGGACGCGCTCGTCCGCGCAGCCCTCGGTGCGCAGGTGGTCGCGCGCCTCCGGCGAGTGGATGAACAGCAGGTCGGAGACGGCGTCGACGACGACGCGGTTGACCTCCTCCGGCATCGTGCGGTCGAACGACCGAAGCCCTGCCTCGACGTGCCCGAGCGTCAGGCCCAGCTTCGACGCGACGAGCGCCGCCGCCAGCGCCGAGTTGACGTCGCCAGGAACGAGCACGACGTCGGGCCGCAGCTCCTCCAGCAGCGGCTCCAGCCGCTCCATCACGCGGCCGGTCGTCTGCGCGTGCGTGCCCGCCCCCACCTCCAGCTTGTGATCGGGCTCGCCGACGCCCAGCTCGGCGAAGAA
>DATHEP010000102.1:0-2753 GCA_035318525.1 Conexibacter sp. | reverse complement strand
AACGAGGAACCGCGGTGACTACCCGCGCAGCGCGACCGGCGTGTCGGAGAACTGCGTGATGCGCTGCAGGTGGCCGACGCGCTCGACGATCTCCTCGCGCGTCAGGCGCCGTACGCGCTCGGTGCCGAACTCCTCGACGTTGTAGGAGGCGATCGCCGTGCCGTACGCCATCGCGCGGCAGAGCGTCTCGTGCGCCAGGTCCTCGCCGCCGTGCGCGGCGATGTAGCCGACGAAGCCGCCGGCGAACGAGTCGCCCGCGCCGGTCGGGTCGAGCACCGTCTCCAGCGGGAACGCCGGCAGGCCGAAGAAGCCCTCCTCGGTCAGCAGCGCGGCGCCGTACTCGCCCTGCTTCGCGACGACGACCTTCGGCCCGAGCGCACGCAGCTCGCGCGCGGCCTGCACGAGGTTCGGCTTGCGCGTCAGCTGGCGGATCTCGGCGTCGTTGAGCATCACGCAGTCGACCGACTCGATCGTCCGCAGCAGTGAGTCACGCGCCGTGTCGATCCACAGGTTCATCGAGTCGAGCGCGACGAACTTGGCCTTGCCGCACTGCTCGCGCACCTCGCGCTGCAGGTCCGGCTGGATGTTCGCGAGGAACAGCACGTCGCAGTCGCGGGAGGCCTCCGACAGCTTTGGCTGGAAGTCGCCGAACACGTTGAGGCGCGTGTCGTCGGTGTGCGCCGTGTTGAGGTCGTACTCGTAGTGGCCGCGCCAGAAGAACGTCTCGCCGCCGGGCACGCGCTCGATGTCGTCGGTGATCACGCCGCGATCGTGCAGCACCGCGTACTCGTCCTCGCCGAAGTCGTCGCCGACCGGCCCGACCGGGCGCACGTCGGTGAAGAAGGACGACGCCAGCGAGAAGTGGACCGCGGAGCCGCCGAGCATCTTCTCGCGGCTGCCGAACGGGGTGGAGACGGCGTCGAACGCGATCGAGCCGACGACGGTGAGCGACATCGTTGGTGGCGTCTTTCGATAGAGGGCCAGGCCAGACAGCGACCGGACAGGCTCCGGACAGGGCGAAGCGTAGCGGCGGGTCGGGGGCCGGCGCTCGGATAGCCTGCGCCGCATGCGCGCGATCCAGCTGCAGGAGTTCGGCGGACCCGAGGTGCTCGAGCTGGTCGAGCTGCCGCCGCCGAACGCCGGACCCGGCGAGGTGCTGATCGAGGTCAGCCGCGCCGGCATGAACTTCGCCGACACGCACCAGCGCGAGAACTCCTACCTCGCGAGAGCGACGGTGCCGCTGATCCCCGGCACCGAGGTCGCGGGCGTGCGCGCCGACACCGGCGAGCGCGTGATCGCGCTGTGCGGCAACGGCGGCTACGCCGAGCAGGTCGCCGTGCACGAGGCGCTCGTCTACCCGATCCCGGACGGCGTCGACGACGGCACGGCGCTGGCGCTGCTCGTGCAAGGGCTCACGGCCTGGCACCTGTACAAGACGTGTGCGCGGCTGCGCGACGGCGAGTCGGTGCTCGTGATCGCGGCCGCCGGCGGCGTCGGCTCGCTCGCGGTGCAGCTCGGCCACCCGTTGGGCGCCGGGCGCGTGATCGGGGCGGCCTCGACCGAGGAGAAGCGTGCGCTCGTGCTGTCGCTCGGCGCCGACGCAGCGATCGACTCCTCGCCCGACGGCATGACCGAGGCGATCCTTGCGGCCAACGAGGGCCGTCCCGTCGACGCGGTCTTCGAGATGGCCGGCGGCGCCGTCTTCGACGCCTCGCTCAACGCGCTCGCGCCGTTTGGCCGGCTCATCACGTACGGGATCGCGTCACGCGAGCAGAACGAGGTGAGCAGCGGCGCACTGATGCGCAAGTCACGCGCGGTCGTCGGCTTCTGGTTCATGCACTGCATGGGGCGCCGTGACTTGGTCGAGGAGCCGCTCGCCGAGCTGTTCGGCATGGCCGCGCGCGGCGAGCTGCGAGCGGTCCTCGGGACGACCTACCCGCTCTCGCAGGCTGCGCAGGCGCAGGTCGACCTCGCCGAGCGCCGCACGACCGGCAAGCTGCTGCTCGACCCGCGCGCCTGATCGCCGTTCGGGCGCGTCGGCCGCATTGCACCGGCGAGGGGTGCGTGGGACCCTAGCGGCCCCCACGCACAAGGAGCGTCGAGATGCTCGCGCCCTCCGTCCGCATCGCCCGGGTCGTCGCTGTAGCCGCCCTGGCCGCGCTGTCGGTCCTCTGCGTCGGTGTCGGCCCGGCGAGCGCTGCCGACGACGACGGCGACGATCAGGTCGTGATCACCGGAGGCGCGGTCGTGCCTGCCGGTCAGACCGCCGGCGACGTGGTCGTCTTCGACGGGCCGGTGCGGATCGCCGGACGCGCCACCGGCGACGTCGTCGCCGTCAGCGGGCCCGTACGGATCACGGGGCGCGTCGACGGGGACGTCGCGGCGGTGACGGACCGGGCGCTGCTCGCCCCGACAGCGCGCGTCGGCGGCGATCTGCTCTACGGCGACGAGCGCCCGGTGGTCGCGTCGGGCGCGCGCGTGAACGGGTCGATCAAGGACAAGGACTGGGCCGACACGCTCTCGAGCCCGGGCTGGGGTCTGGCGGGCCAGTTCGCATGGTGGCTGGCGGTGTCCGTCTCGACCTTGGTCGTCGGCGCGTTGCTGCTGCTGCTCGCGCCGCGGATGCTCGCGGCGGCCGAGCGCAGCGCGCGGGGGCATCTCTGGCCGGCCATCGGCTGGGGCGTCCTCGTCGCGATCGCCCTGCCGGTCGTCGCGGTCCTCGCGCTCGTCACGCTGGTCGGCATCCCGTTCGG
>DATHEP010000101.1:0-7711 GCA_035318525.1 Conexibacter sp. | reverse complement strand
GGATCGCGACCTGCTGCTCGGGCAGCTCGCCGCCACGTGCACCCCGACCGTCGTGATCAGCGGGCACGTCCACGTCCGCGACGCGACCCGTCACGGCAGCGTGCTGCAGGTCTACGTCCCGGCTCTCGTCGAGCGGCCGCACGAGGCGGCCGTCGTCGACGTCGACCCGTTCGGGGGCGTCGTGCGCTGCACACGCATCGGCAGCGGTGACGCCGTGGCCCGCCGCGGCGCGGAGCCCTGGCTGCTGGCGCCAGCCGACGAGCAATGGGCCTTCGCCGGCCGGTCCTGGATCCGGGACGAGGTCGGCGCCGCCCGTCGTCCCGTCCTCGCGGAGGCATGATGAAGCTCGAGCTGCTGCCCGACACGCTGGCGCCCGGGCCCGGGCCCGGGCCCGGGCCCGGGCCCGCGCCCGCGCTTGCGCCCACGCCCACCGCACGCCCGCGGCCCCGTACGCGCCGCGAGGGCGGCACGCTGACCTGCGAGGGCGTGTCGGTCGCGTTCGGGCCGACGGTCGTCCTGGACGACGTCTCGCTCGACCTGCGGGCGGGGGAGGTCCACGTGCTGATCGGACCCAACGGCGCGGGCAAGACGACGCTCGCCAACGTGATCAGCGGCCACGTCGTCGCGCAATCTGGAACGGTCACGCTGAACGGGCGCTTCCTGGCCGGGCGCCCGCACGCACGGGCCCGGCGCGGGCTCGGGCGCAAGTTCCAGATCCCCCGCGTGTTCCCCCGGCTGACGGTCCGCGAGCAGCTCGAGCTGGCCGCGCCGCGGGCGGACATCGGCCCGCTCCGTACCCAGCTCGACGAGGTCGGCGACGTGCCCGGGGAAGAGCTGAGCCATGGCTGGCGGCAGTGGGTCGAGCTGCAGATGGTCCTGCTGCAGCGGCCGTCCGTGATCGTGCTGGACGAGCCGACGGCCGGCATGCCTCGCAGCGACCGCGGCCGCCTCGCCGAGCGGCTCGAGGCGGTCGCGCACGGGACCTTCCTCGTGGTCGAGCACGACCTCGACTTCGTCGCGCGCGTCGCCGACCGCGTCTCGTTCATGCACAACGGACGCCTCGTGCGGACGGGCACCTTCGACGAGGTGACGGACGATCCGGTCGTCCGCTCGGCGTACCTGGGGACGAGCGCGCATGGCCGTTGACCTCGCAGCCCGCCCCGTCTTCGCTGCCGACGCCCTCGCCACGGCGGACCCGGCCGCGCTGGAGCTCGAGCTCGACGTGCTGCGCGACGGCGTGCCGGTCGTGCGCGCGAGCCGCCTGCGGCTCGCCCCGGGCGACGCCGTGGGCCTCGTCGGGCGCAACGGGGTCGGCAAGACCAGCCTGATCGAAGGCGTCATGGGGCTGCTGCCGACCCGCGGGCGCCTGCGCAGCTTCGGCGTGGACATGAGCGCGTGGCCCGCCCATCGACGTGCCGCCCACGGCCTCGCCCTGGTCCCCCAGGGTCGGCGGCTGTTCCCGGACCTGACCGTGGCCGAGAACCTGCGCGTCGCGCAGGTCAACCCGCCCGCGGACGGCCCGCGCTTCGACGTGATGGAGCTGTTCCCGAACTTGCGTGCGCTCGAGCGCCGGCAGGCCGGGGTCCTCTCCGGCGGCCAGCAGCAGCAGGTGGCGATCGCACGCGCCCTGCTGCGGCGACCGCAGGTGCTGCTGCTGGACGAGCCGACCGAGGGGCTCGCTCCGAGCATCGTCGAGGAGGTCGTCGCGGCGCTCGACGCGCTGCGCGAGGGCGGCTTGACGCTCCTGCTCGCCGAGCAGCGGATCGACGTCGTCGACCGGCTGTGCGACGACGTCGCGCTCATGCGGGGCGGCGAGATCGTCGCCGCCGGCGCTGCGGGATCCCCCGAGATCCGCGAGCTCCTGCTCGCGCTCTGAAACCGAAACGCAATCACGAGAGGTAGAGACCATGGCCCCCCAGGACCCGACCCGACGAGACGTCCTCAAGCGCGCCGGCGCCGCGGCGCTCGGCACGACGGCGGTCGGCAGCCTCCTGGCGGCGTGCGGATCGAGCGAAAGCGGCGACGCGACCGCCGCCGGCTCGACCACCGCCGCGACCGGCTCGAACGACGCGATCAAGGTCGGGGTGCTGTTCTCGCTGTCCGGGAACCTGTCGATCGCCGAGACGTCGATGAAGAACGCGACGCTGCTCGCGATCGACGAGATCAACGCGAGAGGCGGCGTCGGCGGGCGCAAGCTCGAGCCGGTCGTCGAGGACTACGCCTCCGACTTCGGCGTCGTCGTCCAGAAGGCGCGCAAGCTCGTCGAGCAGGACAGAGTCGCGGCCACGATCGGCTGCTACGCGTCCGCCTCGCGCAAGGCCGTGCTGCCGGTGTTCGAGCAGGGCGGCGGCGTGCTGCTCTACCCGACCTTCTACGAGGGGTTGGAGTGCTCGACGAACGTGATCTACACGTCGCTGGTCGCCGCGCAGCACCTGACGGACGCCACGAACTGGATGGTCAGAAACGCCGGCAAGAAGATCTACATGGTCGGCTCCGACTACGTCGGCCCGCAGACCTACAACGCGATCGTCAAGAAGCTCGCCGAGGCGCAGGGCGCGACCGTCGTCGAGAACCGCTTCTTCCCGCTCGACCAGACCGAGTTCGGCTCGGCGCTGAGCGCGATCAGAGCCGCCAGACCGGACCTGATCTGGAACACGATCGTCGGCGCCGGCATCCCCGCCTTCCTCAAGCAGTACCAGGCGGCCGGCTTCACGCCTGAGACGACGCCGATCTTCTCCGGCATCTGCACCGAGCAGGAGCTGGCGGCGGTCGGCGGCGCGGCGGCGAAGGGGCACTACTTCCCGGCCTCGTACTTCGCGACGACGGACACGCCCGACAACAGATCGTTCGTCAAGCGCTACCAGGCGAAGTACGGCGCCGACCAGCCGGCCAACATGCCGATGCAGGCCTCCTACACGTCGGCGCTGCTGCTGGCGGCCGCGATCGAGAAGGCCGGCGAGGCGGCGCCGCAGGCGATCCTCGAGGCGTTCCCCGGCGTCAGCGCGACCGCGCCCGGCGAGGGCACGGTGACCGTGCAGGACAACCACCACACGACCCACACCGTCGCGCTCGGGCAGGCGAACGGCAGAGCGCTCTACGACGTGGTCGAGACGTTCGCGCCGCGCGAGCCGGACCCGTTCCCGGCGAGCGTCGTGGCCGCCTCGAAGATCCCGACCTGCCCGCGGCGCGAGACGAGCTGAGAGGCCGTCGATGCTGGTCCAGGTCCTCGGTCAAGGCCTCAGCGTCGGCGCGGTCCTCGCGCTCAGCGCGCTGGGGCTGACCGTCATCTACGGGGTGATGGGCGTCGTCAACCTCGCCCACGGCGAGTTCGTGATGCTCGGCGCCTACAGCATGGCGATCCTGAGCGGACCGCTGGGCCCCTGGCTGGCGATCGCCCTGTCCCCGCTGATCGTCGGCGCGATCGGCCTCGTCGTCGACCGCGGCCTGATCCGCTGGCTGTACCAGAACCCGGTCAAGTCGATGCTCGGCACGTTCGGGCTCGGCATCGTGATCCGCCAGCTCGTGCTCATCGCCGAGGGTCCGGGACTGCGCTACGTCGACCTCCCGGTCACCTCGGCGGTCACGATCCTCGGCGAGCAGCTGCCGGTCTGGCGGCTCGTGCTGATCGTGCTCGCGGTCGTGACCGGGATCGCCGTCGCGCTGTGGCTGAGCCGGTCCGCCGCCGGCCTGAAGGTCCGCATCGCGACGGTCGACGCCGACGTCGCCAGCACGCTGGGGACGAACGTCTCGCGCGTCAACGCGCTCGCGTTCGCGCTCGGAACCGGCCTCGCCGGGCTCGCCGGGGCGCTCGTCGCCCCGTTGGGCTCGGTCTATCCGAACATGGGCGTCAGCTACCTCGTCGGCGCGTTCCTGGTCGTCATCCTCGCCGGCCTGGGGAGCATCCGCAACGCGCTGCTGTGGGCCGCGGGCGTCGGCCTCGTCACCGCCGCGGTCGCCGTGCCCGAGGACGACGTGCTCGCCCAGGTCGTCGTGTGGTCGCTCGCGCTCGTGATCGTCGCGACGCGCCGTCAGACCGTCGTCGCCAGCCGCGTGTGACCATGACCGTGCACCTCCGCAAGCTCCGCTTCCCCGCGACGACCGCCGCCGCGCTGCTCGCGATCGCGCTGGTGCCCGCCGTGCTGTCGGAGTTCAGCGTCGGCCTGATCGCGCAGTGGCTGCCGCTCGTCGTGCTGGCGATCTCGCTCGACCTGCTGTGGGGCGAGAACCGCATCATCTCGTTCGGCCACGGCGCCTTCTTCGCCGGCGGCGGGTACGTCGCCGGGCTGCTGCTGCGCGGCCCGCAGTCCGACACGACCGGCGCCAACTACGCGCTGCTCGGCGAGGGCAGCGGGCGCTCGACCTTCGACGCGCTCGTCGACGCGCTCAGCTCGCCGCAGATCGCAGGGATCCCGCTGCTCGCGTTCGTCCTGCCGGTCGTCCTCTGCGGGTTGGTCGGCCTGCTCGTGGGGTTCGTGATCTTCCGCATCGGCTCGGTCGAGATCTACGCGCCGCTCGTGACGCTCGGGGTGGGCGTGATCGCCGCGACGGTGTTCCTCAAGCTGCCGGCGATCGGCGGCAGCAACGGCCTGTCCGGCATCCCGCCGTACGTCGGCGGCGGACCGACCTCGGTGTACTGGTTCACCGCGGCCTGGCTCCTCGTCATCTACCTCGCCTACGCCGCCTTCCGCCGCTCGCGCGCCGGGCGGCGCTGGCGCGCGGCGGGCGACGACCCGATCCGGCTCGACGCGCTCGGCGCCGACACCCGACGGCTGCGCGCGATCGGGTTCGCCGCGAGCACCGCGCTCGCCGGCCTCGCGGGCGCCCTCTACGTCGGCGTCGCCGGCTTCATGTCGGCCGACGTCGCGGGGGTCCTCTTCTCCGTCCAGGCGCTGATCTGGCTGGCGGTCGGCGGTCCCGGGAGCCTGTTCGCGCCGCTGGTCGGGGTGCTCGCCGTGCAGCTCGGCCAGCACGAGCTGAGCGAGCAGCTCCAGGAGACCTGGCAGCTGCTGCTGGGCGTCCTGCTGATCGCCGTCGTCCTCGGCGCCCCGCGCGGCCTCACCGGGCTCGCGAGCAGCGGCGCCGCAGCCGTCCAACGTCTCTTCAGCCGTTCCCCCCACCTTGATGGTTGATTCCACGATCTCGCGGCGCGAGGGGCACGCTGGTCGGCGCTGGACGCCACGCGGCGTCTCGCCGATGCCACCGGCATCGCCTTCGACACCGCGCGTCGCCCAGCATCCGCCCATCGCACCCCTCGCATCCACGAATCTCGTGGAATCAACCATCTAGGAGCCGCACCATGACCACGCTGCGCATCGTCTGCACGAACGACTTCCTCAGCTCCCTGTCGCCGATGCCGACCAGCTACGGGCGCCTCCCCGGCGGCCACGCGCTGCGGCGGACCGTCGACCGCCTGCGCGACGGCCAGCCGACGATCTGGGCCGACGCGGGCGACTTCAGCAACGGCGGGCCGCTGTCGACGACGAGCGACGCGGCGCTGAGCTTCCGCGCCGCCGCCGAGCTGGGCATCGAGGTCGCCACGCTCGGCAACCACGAGTTCGACCTGGGCTTCGCGCAGCTCGAGCAGGAGCTTGCCGCTGAGCGCTTCCCCGTCGTCTGCGCCAACGTCGACGCCGGCGTCCCGGCGGCGACGCTGCTCGAGACCGAGGCCGGCCCCGTCGGCTTCATCGGGCTGACCCATCCGCAGGTCGCGGCCTTCACCCCGCACGCCCCGGCGGCAGACGTCGACCTCGCGTCGATCGTCGCCGACCATGCGCAGATGCTCCGGCGCAGCGGCGCGATCGCTGTCGTCGTCCTCTTCCACTTCGGCGTCGACTGGTCCGTCGCGCCCGACGGGACGCACCTGCCTGACGCGACTCCCGTGCTCGAGCTCACCGGCGCGTGGCGGGACTCCGTCGACGCCGTCGTGCTCGGCCACACGCTCGGGCGCTGGGCCGGCCTGATCGACGGCATTCCCCATGTCCAGCCGTGGGCGTTCGGGGCGGAGGTCGGCGTCATCGACCTCGACCTCGGCTCGGGCCGGCACCGGGTCGAGCTGGTCACCGTCGAGGCCGAGGAGGCCCGCGCGTGGACGGGAGCGGGCGGCGCGGCGATCGCGCAGGCGGAGTCGGCGGTCGTCGGGCTCATCGCGGAGCCGCTCACGATCGGCTTCGGCGGCGACATCTCGCTCGCCGACTTCGCGGCCGAGGCGCTGCGCGAGGCGACCGGCGCCACCGCCGCGGTCGTGCCCGTCGTCGGCATGCACCAGCCGGCGATCGCAGGCGTGATGTACCGCTGGCCGGCCGGCGCCGTCACGGAGGCCGACCTCTCCCGCTTCTGGCCGTGGACCGACGACCGGACGCTGATCGCCGAGGTCACGGCCGCCGAGCTGGACGCCGTCGCCTCGTTCGTCGCGCCCGAGCCGTGGCTTGCCTGGGGCACGAGCGCCGAGCCCCCGATGCCCCGGATACGCCACACGATCGCGGTCCCGCGCGACTACGTCGACTGGGCCACCGTGCAGATCGGCGAGCTGGTCGGACGCGAGCTCGCCTGGCGTCCGCTCGACGTTCGCCTGCGCGACGCCGTGCGTACGCGGCTCATCGCGGTGTCGGAGGGGCAGGAGCTTCCCGTGGTGCCGGTGGCGCAGGCTGGCTGAGCGGCGACCACGCTGGCGTGGGCAAACGTGAACCGAAGGTCAGAGGTTGGAACAGTTCCGGGCGTGGGCAGCTACGACAGGAACACGGGATCGCGCCGTGCTGGGAGGAGCGTCGCTTGCGTTCTTCGCTTCATGAAGCCGGCAACTCTGCCGTACTTCGGTCCCTCGAGTTCATCAGGGGAGCGATGCTCTATGTCCATCCCTGGGCCGAGCTTGCTAGTCCATTGCCCCCACGGGAGCTGTCGTGCTGTATGGGTGACGAGCTTCCCGAGGGCGTAGTGAGCAATTTTTTCGAACCCGGGCTCCAGCGATCCATCCGTGCACTGCGTAAAGCCCAAGGTTGCATGAGCGCGACGAAAGCAGGCCAAGGTCGCGTCGTTACACGGGGCATCCGCCGGCCAGAAAAAGCGAACCCATGGCATTGATCTCTTCTGCTCGGCGGTTACCGACTCCCACCATGCTGTGTTGCAGTCCGCTGCCCAGGCATGGCAGTTGTAGTCGTGCGTAGGATCGCTGGTACGTGCGTACCAGGTCAGTTTCGGAAAGAGCCGCAGAAGTTCTTGTGTCGGCTGCGACAAGCGTAGGCTAGGCCGTTGGCCATCCGTTATCCGCTGCCCATCCAGACCAAATGCGCTGCGCATCTTCCCGCTGTGCGTTCGCGGGCAGGGGGTGAGCGCCTGTGAGGCGCGACAAGATATAGCTCCACTGCTCGGGCTGATCGGCAAGCCGTTCAAGAGCGAGCGGAAACGCTGAGCGACCAAGGCTTTCGATCAGTTCTACGGCTGGGTGGCTGAAAACGGTGTCGAGCGAGGAGTCGTATTGGGTCTGGTCGATCCAGGTGTCCGCGAGGAACTGAAAGAGCGCTCGCACAAGGTCCGCGCCTATTCCCGCGGCATCCAAACCTGGGGCCTCGGGTTTTTTGTTTCCCCAAAGGATCCCGGCAGGGCGCTTGACCGTGATCGTCTCCTGCACGACGTTGCGCAATGCGTTGAAGCCGGGAGGATCGCTGACCTCGTCTTGCGGGATGAGAACGTGGAAGATCGATGGTTTGTGCGTGAA
>DATHEP010000100.1:0-17413 GCA_035318525.1 Conexibacter sp. | reverse complement strand
CTCGTGAAAGGCGAGCGGCACTTCGTAGATGGTGTCCACGTCCTGCGCGGCGATGACGGCCTGCTCCTTGACGTTGCAGAAGAGCGCAATCTTCGAGCGTATGTCGCGCGGGAGCGTGCGGTCGGAGCGGCAGAGCAGGATGTCAACGGCGATGCCTATCTCGCGCAGGTCGCGGACGGAGTGCTGCGTGGGCTTGGTCTTCAGCTCCCCCGCGTGGCCGATGTACGGCACGAGCGTCAGGTGGATGAACATGCAGTTGCGCCGGCCGGCGTCGACCGGGAACTGGCGGATCGCCTCGAGGAACGGCAGCGACTCGATGTCTCCGACGGTGCCGCCGATCTCGGTGATGACGACGTCGACGTCGCTCGCGTCGGCGACGAGCTTGATGCGGTGCTTGATCTCGTCGGTGATGTGCGGGACGACCTGGACGGTGCCGCCGAGGTAGTCGCCGCGGCGCTCGCGGCGGATGACCGCGTCGTAGATGCCGCCTGCGGTGACGTTCGAGCCCTTGCGTGTGTTGGCAGACGTGAAGCGCTCGTAGTGGCCGAGGTCGAGGTCGGTCTCCGCGCCGTCCTCGGTCACGAACACCTCGCCGTGCTGGTAGGGCGACATCGTGCCCGGGTCGACGTTGATGTACGGGTCGAGCTTCTGCAGCTGGACCGTCAGCCCGCGCGCCACGAGCAGCCGACCGATCGAGGCCGCCGCGATGCCCTTGCCGAGCGAGGACACGACGCCCCCCGTCACGAAGATGAAGCGGGTCGTGCCGTTCGTGGAGGCGTCAGGCATGCGGGACATTCCTTCCGATCGAGTCTATCTGCCGCAGCAGCGGCGTCCGTTCGATGAGTGCAGAGAGCGAGCGAAACTCACCGTAGACGGTCAGTGCGAGCACCACCGCGAGGGCGAAGAGCTGCCCGGTGGTGCCGAGGCTGAGCACGAGCCACAGCCCCGCGAGGCCGCCGATCAGGTTCGCGCCCGTGTCTCCGAGCATCGCGCGCTCGCGCAGGTCGTAGAGGCCGGCGATCAGCACCGGCGCCGCGAACAGCCCGAGCGCCCACAGCGGGGCGGCGTCCCAGGTGCCGAGCGTGAGCCCGGCCGCGAGCAGCAGGAACGCCTTCCACGCGCGCCCCGGCCGCAGGTCGAGCAGGTTAAAAAGGTTCGTCGTGAGCACGAGCAGCGCGACCGCCAGCACGTAGTCGCCGTTCGCGTAGCCCTGCCCGCTCAGCACGAACAGCGCGAGCCCGAGCGAGCCGACCGCCTTCAGCGCGCCCGTGCTGAAGCCGCCGCCGAGCACGGCTCTGCCGTGGCCGCGCCAGCCGCGCGAGGAGCCGCTCAGGAGGTCGTCGATCAGTCCGAGCAGCCCAACGCCGAGCGCGTACGTCACGACGAGCCCGAATCCCGGCTCGAACACGTCAGCGCCCGCCAGTTGCGCCAGCGCTGCGCAGACGCCCAGCGCCACGACCGCCGCCGCGACGATCGCGATGCCGCCCGGAAACGGCAGCTCCCGCCCGCGCCAGTTCTCTCGCACGAGCCCCTCCCCTCTCAGGTGCCGCAGGATCGGCGCCGTGAGCAGGACCGCCGCGATCAGCGCGGCGATGGTCGGAAGGCTGTGCACCGCTGCAACCTAGCGGCGCACACGGACGCGTCGCGGGCGCTAGAAGATCGGCGGCAGGCGCCCGCCGTCGGCTGTCGGCTTGACGCCGAACGACCCGCGCTGACCGCCGAGCGCGAACACCAGCGCGGCGCGGCCGACGAGGTCGTCGAGGTCGTCGACGCTCGACAGCTCGTGCGACTTGAACCACTCGACCTGCGACGACTCGGCGTCCGTCGTCTCGACGCCGACGACCGGGATCCCGTCGGCGCGCAGGCCGGCCACGAGGCCCTCCTCGAACACGTCGAGCGCCTCGGCCTCCGCCTCGTCCTCCAGCTCCGGCGAGTTGCGCACGAGCACCACTCCGTCGACGCCCTGGAGCGTGCCGCTGCCCTGCACGAGCAGCTCGCGCCGCACCGCGTCGAGCAGTCTGCCGCCGCGCGTGAACTGGATCCCGACGCGCGTCGCGAACGGGTGCAGCAGCTCCGGGTCCTCGGCGAGCTGCTCGTAGCGCGTCCCCTTGCTGGCCGCGGCCAGCTCGTCGAGCCGCACCGGCTCGCGGATCACGGAGACCGAAGCGAGCCGTGCACCTGAGCCTTGCAGCGCCTCCTTCGTCAGGTTCCACATGCGATCGGAGGCGGTGCCGAGCTCGATCAGCGCGATCCGCCTGCCGGCGAGGCGGCCGCGGACGAGCGCCGGGTACGCCTCCAGCTCGAAGCGCTGGCGCTCGGTCAGCGCCTCGCGCGCCGCATCGCGCTCCTGCTGCGCCTCGCGCACGTCCTCCCGCAGCGAGGCGCGCACGTCCTGCTCGGCGCTGGAGACGAGGCCCTTGTCGCCGATCGCGACGCCGAGCAGCAGCCCGATCGCGAGCGACAGGAAGACGGCGACGAGCGAGAGCGCGTGGTAGCGGAAGTTGAGCATTGAGGTGGACGGTCGAGCGGGGTCAGGCGTCGATGCCGAGCAGCACCTGCAGCTTGAGCCACAGCAGGTCGGCGACTTCCTTGAGGCCGGGCGTCGCGAGCACCACCGCGACGAGCACGAGCAGGCCGGTGAGGGCGAGCAGCAGGATCGGCGCGAGGCCGGGACGCGGACGGTAGAGCCGGCTCACGCCCTTCGCGTCGACGAGGATCTCCCCGACGCGCAGCCGCGTGAGGAACGTCGACGCCATGCCACGGCGGTTCTTGTCGAGGAACTCGACGAGGTTGAAGTGCGAGCCGACCGACACGAGCAGCTCGGCGCCCTTCTCGGCGGCGATCAGCATCGCGATGTCCTGGCTCGTGCCGGGGGCCGGCACGACCTTGTACGGCAGGCCGAGCGACTCCAGGTGCTCGCGGCCGGGCGCGCGGCCGTCGGCGTAGGCGTGCACGACGAGCTCGGCGCCGCAGCGCAGCGTCGCCTCCGCGGCGGAGTCCATGTCGCCGACGATCATGTGCGGCTTGAAGCCTTCCTGGAGCAGCGCGTCACCCCCGCCGTCGACCCCCACGAGGACCGGGCGCAGGTCGCGGATGTACGGGCGCAGCGCCTTGATGTCGCGCTTGTGGTCGACGCCGCGCACGACGATCAGCACCGGCCGGTCGCGGAACTCCGTCTCGAAGCGCGGCAGCTCGATCCGCCCGGCGAGCAGGTCGCGCTCCTCCAGCATGTACCGGAGCGTGTTGCGCGCGAACGCCTCGAGCGCCTCGCCGATCTCCGCGCGGCGCTGGTCTGTGTCCGCCTGCACGCGCTCGGCTTCGAGCAGCTCACCGACCGCGAGCCGCTCGTCGCGCCGCCACACCTCGCCGCCGCGCAGGACGACGGGGTCGCCGTCATGCAGGCGCTCGAACAGCCCGTCGCCCGGCACGTCGACGAGCGCGATCCCCGCCTGCGCGACGAGCAGCGGGCCCATGTTCGGGTAGCTGCCGGTCGAGGAAGGCGCGCAGTTGACGACGCCCGCGACGCCGCAGTTGACGAGATCTTCACCGGAGACGCGGTCGAGGTCGCGATGATCGATGATCGCGATGTCGCCGGGCCGCAGGCGCTTGACGAGGTGCTTCGTGCGCTTGCCGAGCCGGGCGATCCCCGCGACCTCGCGCACGGGCGCGGTGGTCTCCGGCGTGGCGTGAGTGGAGGGCGTGACGGCCACGAAGCCCTGCATTCTACGGGGCTTGGCGGGCGGGTCCTGCCAGCTCCGGCTACGCCGCCTTCAGCAGCTCTCTGGCGTGCCGTGTCGCGGCTCTATCGCTCTCGTCGGCCCCGAGCATGCGGACGAGCTCCGCTACGACGGCGTCTCTTCTGAGCTGGGTGACGGTCGTGACAGCGGTCGTGCCGCCGCCATCCTTCTCGATGCGGAAGTGACGGTCGGCGTGGGCGGCGACCTGCGGCAGGTGGGTGATGCAGAGGACCTGGCGGTCGGCCGCGAGCGCGTGCAGTTGCGCGCCGACGGCGTTGGCGGTGTGGCCGCCGATGCCGGCGTCGACCTCGTCGAACACCAACAGGCGAGCGGCGTCCGGATCGGCGTTGGCGACGCCCAGCAGCGCGAGCATCACGCGCGAGGTCTCGCCGCCCGAGGCGACCTCGCGCAGCGACGCGGCGGGCACGCCCGGATTGGCGGCGATCAGGAACTCGACCGCGTCCGCCCCGGTCGGACCAAGCGCGTCGGCCGCGTCGCCTCGCGGCTCGATCGAGACCTCGAAGGTCGCGTCCGCCATCGCCAGCTCGGCGAGCCGCGCGCGCACCGCCTCCGCGAGCGCCGGCGCCGCCCCCGTTCGCGCCTCGTGCAGCTCGGCGGCGATCGCGGCGAGCCGCTCGCGTGCCGCCGCGAGCGCGGCGGTCGTCTCCTGCAGCGCCGCCTCGGCGCCCGTCAGCTCGTCGTGGCGCGCGCGGCACTCCTCGGCGTGCGCGAGCACCGCGGCGATCGTGCCGCCGTGCTTGCGCTCGAGCCGCGCGAGCGTCTCGAGCCGCTGCTCCACCTGCTCCAGCCGCGCGGGACCGCCCTCGCCCTCCACCCCGTCGAGATAGCGGTGCAGCTCGACGGCGAGGTCGTCGGCCTCGATTGCGAGCGCGCCCAGGCGCTCGGCGAGCGGGTCGAGCGCGGGGTCCACGCCCGCGACCGTCTCGAACTGCTTGCCGGCGGCGGCGAGCAGCGCGCTCGCGCCCCCCTCCCCGCTGTCCGGCGCGAGCGCCTCAGCGCCCGCAAGCGCGGCGCCACGCAGCGCCTCCTGGTGGCGCAGCCGCTCGCGCTCGGCACTCAGCTCCGCCTGCTCGGCCTCGCTCGGGGCGACCTCCTCGATCTCGCGCAGCTCGAACGCGAGCAGGTCCAGCTCGCGCTCGCGCGCGCCGTCGAGCGCTCCCAGCTCGTCCGCGCGCCGCGTGCAGGCGCGCACCTCGGCGTGCGCCAGCGTGGCCGTGCGCCGCCGCGCCGCCTGCTCGGGGCCGCAGAAGCCGTCGAGCACCTCCAGTTGCGCGGAGGCGAGCATCAGCCGCCGGTGCTCGTGCTGGCCGTAGAAGGCGAGCAGCTCGCCGCCGACCTCGCGCAGGTCACCGACGGTCGCCGCGCGCCCGCCGAGATATGCCCGCGTGCGCCCATCGGGCCATACGCGCCGCGCGAGCACGAGCTCGTCGGCGTCCGCCGGCAGCCGCTCGCCGAGCGCCGCGCGCCCGCGATCGTCGAGCGCGAAGATCCCCTCGACGTACGCCTCCTCCGCCCCCGGCCGCACGATCCCGCTGCGCGCTCTGCCGCCGAGCAGCAGGTCCAGCGCGTGCGCGAGCATCGTCTTGCCGGCACCCGTCTCGCCCGTCAGCACGTTGAGGCCGGGCCCGAGCCGCAGCTCAGCGCGCTCGATCAGCAGCAGGTTCTCGACGCGCAGCTCATGGAGCATCGGCCGAGTGTGGCAAGCGAGGACGACGGACTTGCGCGTCGCGCGCTCTTGCGCGAGACGCGCTCAGACGCCGCTCGCCAGGCGCCCGAACTTCTCGCGCAGGCGGTGGTAGAAGCTCGCGCCGTGCACCTGCGCGAGCGTGCCGACGCCGTCGCGGAAGCGCGCGGTCACGCGGCCGTCGGGCGGCAGTTCGTGGACCGGGCGGCCGTCGACGCTCACGTCGACCGGCTCCTCGCGCGAGCGGTTGCGGATCGAGATCGGATCCTGCGGCGCGACCACGAGCGCCCGCGCGGTCAGCGAGTGCGGCGCGATGAACGAGACCGCGAGCCCCTCGACGCCCCACGCCATCACCGGGCCGCCGTTCGCGAGGTTGTAGCCGGTGGACCCCGCCGGGGTGGCGATCACGAGGCCGTCGCAACGCACCCGCCCGACCTCCTCCTCGGCGACGTCGAACGCCAGGTCGGCGACGCGCAGTCCCTGCTGGCGATGGAACGAGACGTCGTTCATCGCAAGCCACGACTCGTCGCCGACGGTCACCACGATCCCCGGCAGCGCCAGCGTCTCGAAGTCGCCGCGCAGCGCCCGCTCGACGCCGGCCCCGATGCCGTCCGGATCGATCGTCGCGAGGAACCCGACCTCGCCGAAGTTGATGCCGAACACGGGCACGCCGCTGTCCGCGTACGCGCGCAGGCCGTGCAGGATCGTGCCGTCGCCGCCGAGCGCGATGCAGAGGTCGGCGTCACGCGGGACGGGCGCGTCGAGCACCAGCCCGTCGGCCGGCGCGAGCGCGTGCTTGCGCGTCTCCTCCGGCGTGAAGCAGAGCGTCCAGCCCTCGCGGCGCGCGATCTCTACAAGCTCCGCGAGCGCGCGGCGCGTCTCGTCGGGGCGGCGATGCGTGAAGACGGTGGCGAGCTTCGTCACGGCCGCGCCTTCGTCGCGCCGGCGCCAGCCGCCGGCGAGTCGTCGAGCGGCTCAGCCGCACGAGCGGCCGTCTCGAGGTCGGCGACCGCGCCTTCGCGCCCCGCCTCCGCGAGCCACAGGAAGCTCTCGCGGTTGCCCTTCGGCCCGGGCAGGCCGGAGGACGCGAAGCCGAGCACCTCGGGGGCGGGCGGGCCGATCTCCCGCGCGGCGGTCGCGGCCGCGACGAGCGCCGCGCGGCGCTCGTCCGGCTCGCGCACGACGCCGCCCTTGCCGACCCGCTCGCGACCGACCTCGAACTGCGGCTTGACGAGCGCGAGGCAGTCGAAGCGCTCCGCGGCCGCGGCCAGGACCGCCGGCAGCACCTTCGCGAGCGAGATGAAGGAGACGTCGATCACGACGAGGTCCGGCGCGTACGGCAACTCGGCGGCGTCGAGCGTGCGCGCATTGCGGCGCTCCAGCACCGTGACCCGCTCGTCGGTGCGGATCTGCCAGTGCAGCTCCCCGTAGGCGACGTCGAGCGCAACGACGTGCTCGGCGCCGCGCTGCAGCAGGCAGTCCGTGAAGCCGCCGGTCGAGGCGCCGACGTCGAGCGCGCGGCGACCGCCGACGTCGAGGCGGAAGGCGTCGAGCGCGTTCGCGAGCTTGTGCCCGCCGCGCGAGACGAACTCGTCCTCGGCCGTGACGGCCACGACGACGTCGTCCTGCACGAGCTGCCCCGGCTTCTCCGCGCGCCGCCGGTGCTCGCCGAGCAGCACCTCGCCCGCGAGCACCGACGCGGCCGCACGCGAGCGCGAGGCGAAGATGCCCCGCTCCGCAAGCAGCGTGTCCAGTCGCAGCTTCGCGCTCACCGGCGGACACGCTACCGGCCGGCGGCCATCCGGCGTGCACGAGCGCTGCCGGCGACCTGCCCGAAGTCTCTGTGAGGCAGCTCACACACAAAGTCCGCACAAGCGCGCACCATGGTTGGCGCAATGACCGCCTTCCGCCCCACCATCTCCCTCCCCCTCCACGGTGCGTTCGAGCTGCTCATCGGCATGCTTGCGCTGGTCGCGCCGTTCGCGCTGGGCTTCACCCTCCCGGGCGCGGTCGTCTCGATCCTGATCGGCGTCTGCGCCGTCGGCCTCGCGCTCGACGCCGCCCAGCTGCCCGCTCGGGTCTCCGCCCACCAGGCGTTCGACTACGGGATCGCATTCGCGGCCGTGCTCGTCGCCGTCCCGCTCGCGCTCGCCGGCGACGCCGCCGCGGCACTCGTGCTCGGCGCGCTCGGGCTGACACAGCTCGCGCTCGACGCCAGCACCCGCTACTCCCTGCGGGCTTCGTAAAGCTTCCCCCACCGATCACAGCAACACCACATAGACACATCTCTCCTCCCGGGAACGGCTCGCTTCGGCGGGCCGTTCCTTTTGGGGGATGAACACTGGAAATCGGTCAGTCAGTGCACGTCACAGCCTCGCTTCGAGGTCATCGAGCAAGGTCAGCTCGGCGCTCGGTCTCGGCTTGCGCCGCTGCGCTCGCGGCCCTTCCGGATGCTCCGCCCACCACGCCGCGCGCGCCCGGGCGATTGACGCATAGCCGGGCTCGCGCTCGATCCCGACGACCGCGATCCGCTCACACGCACCCGCGCACACCGTTGACCCCGACCCCGCGAACGGGTCCAGCACGATCCCGCCCGGCGGAGTCACGAGCCTGAGCAGCCACCGCATCAGGTCGACCGGCTTGACCGTCGGGTGCGTGTTGCGTCGCGGACCCGCCTCCGCCGTCTCGGGACGCTCGCCCGCCTCGACGCGGTAGTCGCGGTCGGTCCACTTGTTGCCGTTCGAGCGCTCGACGGCGTCGAGCGCTTCCAGGCCGGCCTCGCGCTCTGCCCGCGATGTCTTCGCGCAGTAGAAGAACCGCGACGCGCCCCCGCGGTCGCCGATCGTGTCGTGCCGGACTAGGCAGCCGAGGCCGCCGCGGTACCCGAGTCCCTCGCGCTCGGTCTCCCCGGCCATGAAGCCCGACTTCAGCTCACCGGACTGCTCGTCGAGCATCCCGACCGGGCAACCCGGCGCGCACTCCCACGCCTCGACAAGCTCGCCATCGAAGGACCGCTCCGCGACCGCGTCCTGCCCTGGCCGACCGAACGTGGACGGCGCTCGCGACGAGGGCGTGTGCCCGTTCCCCCGGACCGGCCGCTCGCCGACGAGCACGCAGTCCGGCGTGTGCGACAGCACCACGTTCGCCGGCCAGCGGCCCTTCTGCGTATCAAGCGCACCCGAGCTGCTCGCCCGCTCGAAAGTCCCGATCGGTGACGAGCCGGACTGCATCCGCCCACAGTCGGGCGTATTGCAGCGCTCCATCGCCGCGGCGTCCGCTGCCGACGTCGCGATCCGGCATCCGTCGATGTTGATCGCGCCCGTGCCGTGCGCCAGAGCTGTCGCCGCCACCGTCCCGGCCAGCGGCTTGCGGGCGAGCACGATCGGCTCATAGCCCGGCTTGAGCGCCGTGCCCCAGCCGTCCCACTGCTCGGCATCCGCGGTGGCCGGCGCGGTCAGGTCGCGGTTGCCATCGTTGATGACGCGGACGATTCCGCTCCCAGTGCCGATCCCCGTCGTTCGCTGGCCGATCACCTCGCGCTCTGCCTCGTCATAGAGGACTGCGAACTCCGGCGGCAAGCCGAGCAGCTCACGGACGCGCTCCCAATGCCGCCGCGGTGGCATGCCTCCCCGGTGATCGCGCCGAGCCCAATAACACGACGAGGATCTGATGCCGAGTTCGCGGTCAATGTCCGCATGGCTCAGCGGCGACGCCTCGACCGCCTCCGCATACGCGCGAGCGAACGTCCGCCAGGCGAGCGGATCGCCACCGGCCTTATCGATCGCCTTCGAGACGTCCAACGACTTCGGGAACCCCGAACCGAACATCCACGCCAGCGTGTCGCGGATCTCGAACCCGGCATCCTCCAGCCCACACGTCAGCCGATGGAACGTGCGCGTGCCGCCGAACACGACCGCGTGCCCGCCCGGCTTCAACACCCGCAACGCCTCCCGGCCCCACGCCTCGCACCACGCCTGAAAGCGCTGGTTCGCCGTGGCGGAGAGGTCGTCGCGGCCGGCGGGCGCTCGAGATGAGGCTGTCTCGCCGACCGCGGCGTCGCCGCGGCGACTGAAGTTGGACCGATGCCCTCGCCGCCCGCCGCCGCGAGGCGCGCCTGCGAACCCAGGCTGATCCCACTCGTGCCCCATGAACCCGATCCCATACGGCGGATCCGTCACGACCGCGTCGACCGAGCAGTCCGGCATCGCCCGCATCGCGTCGATGCAGTCCGCCTCGACGATCGGCGTGTCGAGCAACTGCCACGTCGGTGCAGCCAACACATGCCGGTCGCCCGGGCCACCGCTCATCGGTCATCCTCTGTGGTGCCGGCGGTCGCCACCTCCCATCAGCCGCCATCTCTGCTAGGTAGTAGTAGGAGACGGCACGCTGTACCAGCCATTTCCGGGTTGCTGGAATCGTCGCTGGACATGGACCGTGCAGTCCTTGGCTTCGGCCCGCCGCGGCGGGCCGTTCCTTCTCGCGTCCAGGCACGCGGACGTTCGGGTAAAGCGGCGGCGGCGGCGCGCCGATGCGAAGCGCAGTCGCCATGCCGAAGTCGCTTCACCTGCTCCTCCCACTCCTGGCCGCCCTCCTGCTCGCCGCTCCTGCTGCGGCGTCTGCGGCCAGCGTCCGCCTGACCTCCGACGCGTTCACCGTGCAGGAGAGCGCCGGCGCCGCCACGATCACCGTCGTGCGCGACGACGCCGACGGCCGCGGCGAGGTGCGCTTCGGCGTCTGGTACGACCAGAGTGCCACGCCGCACAGCGAGTACGAGCCGGTGTCCGGGCGCGTCGAGTTCGAGGACGGCCAGAGCGAGGCAAGCTTCCAGATCCCGATCCACGACGACGGCGACGTCGAGAGCAGCGAGACGCTCAAGCTCGGCATCTACGGCGCCTACCCGATGCGCGTCGGCGAGCCGTCGCGCGGCCGCCTGACGATCCTCGACGACGACAGCGTCGCGAGCGAGCGGGACGGCTTGAACCCGCTCGGCCTCGACCCCGCGCCGACGAACGGCAACCCGCTGCAGGGCGCACGCTTCTTCGTCGACGAGGAGTGGGGGCTCGCCAACACCATCGCCCACTCGCTGCGTCATCGCAGCCCCGGGACCGCCGCGAAGCTGCGCGTGATCGCGGACCAGCCGGAGACGAAGCGCTTCGGCACCTGGACGCACAACCCGCGCCACGAGATCGCTACCTTCCTGCAGCGCGCGAAGGCCGTCGACCCCGACGCGATCCCGCTCGTCGCGACCTACCGCCTCAGACACCTCGCGTGCGGCGGCGTGACCGACTCAGCGGCCGACGTCGAGGCCTACAAGCATTGGTACGAGCAGTTCGCGCAGGGCATCGGCAACCACCGCCTCGTGCTGTTCTACGAGATCGACGCGCTGATCACCGCGAAGTGCCTCTCGCGGCAGGGGCTCGCGACGCGCGTCGACGAGCTGCGCTCGACGATCGACGTCCTCTCGCAGCTGCCGCACGCGGTCGTCTACGTCGATGCGGGCGCGAGCGACGCCCATCGACCGCCCTACTACGCGAAGCTGCTGCGCCGCATCGGCGTCGACAAGATCCAGGGCTTCTTCACGAACTCAACGCACCAGGTGCGCACGCGCAAGGAGATCCGCTTCGCGCGCACGCTCGTGCGGATGCTCGGCGGCACCCCGCACTACGTGATCAACACGGCGGCGAACGGCCGCGGGCCGCTGATCCCCAGAAGCCGCGTGCGCCACGGCAACTCGTTCCGCTGCAACGCACCGGGCCGCGGCCTCGGCCCCAGACCGACCTCCGACGTCCCGTCGTACCACCGCAACCTCGACGGGCTCTTCTGGATCGGCAACCCCGGGCGCTCCGCCGGCAGATGCGTGCGCTTCGCGAGAGCGCCGCCGACGGGCTCCTTCTGGCTCGAGTACGCGCTGTCGCTGATCGACAACGCGGACTTCCGCATCACTTAGGACAGGTTCTTAGCGCTCCGGCGTCCGAAGCTGCGCGAAAGCTCTCGTTCGCTATCTGGCGCGCATCCGTTCGCCACGAACGGGTAGGTCCGCTTTGAAGCACGGGACGAACGAAGGAGGCCGTCCGTCCGTGTCCCGCCGTGCCAAGCTCGTGCCGCTGGCGCTGTTCGCGCTGCTCGTGCTCACCCCCACCACGCTCGCCGCGAACGGCAGCGTGCGCCTCGCCACGGGCGACTTCACCGTCGGCGAGGGCGACGGCGCGGCGACGATCGCCGTCGTCCGCAGTACCGCGCAGGGTCGCGGCGAAGTCCGCTACGCGGCCTGGCACCGGACCGCCGACCACCGGCTCGACTACACGCCCGTGAGAGGGCGGATCGACTTCGCCGACGGGCAGACGCAGGCGACGTTCCGTGTGCCGATCGCCGACGACGGCAACGTCGAGGGCCGCGAGACGATCGCGCTCGGGATCTACGGCGCGTATCCGCAGAGCGTCGGCGAGCCCGACCGCGCGACGCTGACGATCGTCGACAACGACGCCGTCGCCAACGAGCGCGACGCGCTCAACCCGCTCGCGCTCGACCCGCCCCCGCCGGCCGACAACCCGCTGGAGGGCGCGACCTTCTACACCAACCCGAGCACGAACCTCGCCGGCCTGATCATCAGACAGATCCGCGGTCGCCAGCCCGCGGCGGCGCAACTGCTGCAGACGATCGCCGACCAGCCGGAGACGAAGCGCTTCGGCGCCTTCAACGACCGGCCGGGAGCCGCGGTCGCGCAGTACCTGGCGAGAGCGCAAGCCGACCAGCCCGGCTCCGTGCCGCTGATCTCCACCTACCGCCTCAAGCACGTCGCCTGCGGCGGCTACAGCGACACGCCCGAGGAGGTCGAGCGCTACAAGGCCTGGTACGAGAAGTTCGCCGAGGGGATCGGCAACCACCGCGCCGTCGTGTTCCTGGAGATCGACGCGCTGATCACGACCAAGTGCCTCTCACGCGCCGGCCTCAAGCGCCGTGTCGACGAGGTGCGCTCGGCGATCGGCTCGCTGGCCGTGCTCCCGCACGCGGTCGTCTACGTGGACGCGGGCGCGGGCGACGCGCACAACGGGCGCTACATCGCGAAGCTGCTGCGGAAGGTCAGGGTCTTCCGCATCCAGGGCTTCTTCACGAACTCGACCCACCAGAACTGGACGCGCAGAGAGGTCAGATACGGGCGCGAGCTGATCAGGCGCCTCGGCGGCCGGTCACACCACGTCGTCAACACGGCCGCCAACGGGCGCGGGCCGCTGATCCCTCACTCACGCGTCCGCTTCGGCAACTCGTATCGCTGCAACGCGCCCGGCCGCGGCCTCGGGCCGAGACCGACAGCGCTCGTGCCGCCGCGCTACCGCAACCTCGACGGCCTCATCTGGATCGGCAATCCCGGCCGCTCCGCCGGCGAGTGCTCGAAGACGCCGAACCCGCCGCCGGCCGGGACCTTCTGGGTCGACTACGCGGTGTCGCTCGTGCGCAACGCGGACTTCCGCATCAGGTAGGCGCGAACGCTCCCTGCGAGCAGATCGGCGTGGCTGGCAAGGACGCAGGGAGCGTGGCCTGCTCAGGCAGGCGAGCGACCGAGGACGCCGCCAGGCGCGCCGAGATGCCGCAGGGCTGCGAGGATGCGCGCCGCGATCGCGTCACCCGTGAAGCCGACCTCCTCGTGCAGCAGAGCCGGGGCGCCGTGCGTCACGTAGCGGTCCGGCAGCCCGACGCGCAGGATCCGCGAGGGCAGGCCGGCGTCCGACAGCGTCTCCCACACGGCCGAGCCGAAGCCGCCGGCGAGCACGCCCTCCTCGACGGTCACCAGCAGCTCGTGCTCGGCCATCAGCTGCGCGACGAGGCCGGTGTCGATCGGCTTCGCGAAGCGCGCGTCGGCGACGGTCGCGTCGATCGCGTGCGCCCGCAGCAGGTCGGCCGCCTCGAGCGCCTTGCCGACGCCGCTGCCGTAGCCGAGCAGCGCGACCTTGCCGCCGGAGCCGGCCCGCAGGATCTCGCCCGTGCCAATCGGGATCGCCTGCGGCTCGTCGGGCAACGGCACGCCGACGGCCTCTCCGCGCGGGTAGCGCAGTGCGATCGGTCCGTCGTCGTAGGTGAGGGCGGTGCGCAGCATGTGCACGAGCATCGCCTCGTCGCGCGGCGCCATCAGCACGATGTTCGGCAGCGGCCGCAGATACGCGATGTCGAACGCGCCATGGTGCGTGGGGCCGTCGTCGCCGACAAGCCCGGCGCGGTCCATCGCCAGCACGACGTTCAGTCTCTGCAGGCAGACGTCGTGGACGATCTGGTCGAACGCGCGCTGCAGGAAGGTCGAGTAGATCGCGGCGACCGGCTTGCAGCCCTGCAGCGCGAGGCCGCTCGCGAACAGCAGCGCCTGCTGCTCGGCGATGCCGACGTCGAAGTAGCGGGTCGGAAGCGCCTTCTGCAGGATGTCGAGACCGGTGCCGGTGTTCATCGCCGCGGTGATCCCGAGCACCCGCTCGTCGCGCTCGCACTCGGCGACGAGCGCCTCGCCGAACACCTTCGTGTACTGCGGGGGCTTCGGCGCGACGGCGGCCCCGGGCGCCGGCTTTGCCGCGGGCGCGGGCGCGCCGTTCGCGATCGACTTCGGCTTCGCGGCGTGCCACTTCTCCATCCCCTCCAGCCCGCCGTCCTCGGCGGGCGCGAACCCCTTGCCCTTGACCGTCGCGATGTGCACGACCACGGGCCGCTCGGCCGCCAGCGCCTCGCGCAGCGCCTCGCGCAGGTGCGGCACGTCGTGGCCGTCGATCACGCCCATGTAGGCCCAGTCGAGCTCCTCCCAGAAAAGGCCGGGCGCCCAGAATGCCTTGATCGACTCCTTGAGCTGCGGACCGAGGCGCTCGAAGCGCGCGCCGAGGCCGGCCGGCAGCTTCGTCAGACCGCCCTCGACGCCCTCGCGCGCATGCCACAGCTTCGGGTTGAGACGGACGCGGTTGAAGTAGCGCGACAGGGCACCGACATTCGGCGCGATCGACATGCCGTTGTCGTTGAGCACCACGACGAGCGGGGTCCCGAGACCGCCCGCCTGGTGGACCGCCTCGAACGCGACGCCACCGGTCATCGCGCCATCGCCGATCACCGCGACGACCTTGCCGTCCTCGCCCTGGCCGTGGCGCATCCCCTCCTTCAACCCGACGCCGTAGCCGATCGAGGTGGAGGCGTGGCCGGCGCCCATCACGTCGTGCTCGGACTCCTCGATCGAGCAGAAGGGCGTCAGGCCCTCGTACTTGCGGATGGTCGGCAGGCGGTCGCGGCGGCCCGTCAGCACCTTGTGCGGGTATGCCTGGTGGCCGACGTCCCAGAGGACCTTGTCGCGCGGCGAGTCGAGCAGTGAATGCAGGGCGACCGCCAGCTCGCACGTCCCCAGGTTGGCGCCGAAGTGCCCGCCGATCTCGCCGACCGTGTCGATGATGTGCTCGCGCACCTCCTGCGCGAGCTGCTGCAGCTCGCCGTCCGCGAGCCCGTGGAGGTCCTGCGGACCGTCGATGCCGGACAGGATCGGGTGGCGCGGCTGTTGGGGGAGGTCGGTCACGAGGTGCGTGTCGCGATGAAGTCGGTGATCTGCTCGAGCTCGGGTGCGCCGTCAGGGGCGGCCTGCGTGAGCGCGGCACAGGCCTTGCGATACGACTCCGCCGCCAGCTTGCGCGCTTGCGGGAGCCCGAACTCGCTCACGTAGGTGCGCTTGCCGAGCCGCTCGTCACTGCCGTGCGTCTTGCCGAGCGCGTCGTCGCTGCCGGTCACGTCGAGGATGTCGTCGACGATCTGGAACAACACGCCAAGCTCGCTCGCAAAGCCGCGGAACAACTCGATTCTCGCAGGTTCCGCTCCGACCACGAGACGCAGCGGGCAGACGATCGACGCGGCGATCAGCTTTCCCGTCTTCAAGCCGTGCACGGTGCGGAGGCCGTCGGGGCCGGCGGGCGCGCGCTCGGTCACGTCCAGGTACTGCCCGCCGACCATCCCGTTCACGCCCGTGGCCGCGGCGAGCTCCGCGACGGCGGCGAGGATCGCGGCCGGATCGCCCTCCTGGCAGGTCAGCACGTGGCGGAACGCTTCGGCGTAGAGCCCATCCCCGGCGAGGATCGCGACGTTCTCGCCAAACGCGCGATGGCAGGTCGGCCGCCCGCGGCGCAGGTCGTCGTCGTCCATCGCCGGCAGGTCGTCGTGGATCAGCGAGTAGGTGTGGATCAGCTCGAGCGCGGCAGCGAGCGGCAGCACGCGCGCCGGGTCGGCCCCGACCGCACGCGCGGTCGCGAGCGCCAGCACCGGCCGGATCCGCTTGCCGCCGGCGAGCAGCGAGTAGCGCATCGCCTCCTCGAGCCCGGTGGCGTCCCGCGCCTCGGGCTCGACATAGTGCAGCGCTCTCAGGTACTCCTCGGCCTGGAGACGCAGATCCTCCGGGTACTCGCTCATGCGTCGCCGGCCGAGCGCGCGCGGCGGTCCAGCTCGGTCGCCGCCTCCCCCGCGAGCCGCGCGCAATCCTCGACCAGACGGGCCGCGTCCTCCGGGGACAGCTCCGCCTCGCGCAGTCGGGCGGCCGCCTGCTCGAGCCGGTCGACGAGCTCCTGCAGCGGGTCGATCGCGCTCATCGCGGCGCCTCCCGACCCGCGGCTCCGCCGTGTGTGCCCTCGGCCTGGCGCTCACGCAGCACGGCCGCAAGGATCCCGTTGACGAAGCCGGGGGCGTCCGCGCCGCAATACGCCTTGGCGGTCTCGACGGCCTCGTCGATCGCCCCCTCGGGCGGGATCGGCTGCTCGCCGGGGACGTCGCCCGGGTGCAGCATCTCCAGCAGGCCGGTGCGCAGGATCGATCGCTCGAGCGGGGCGATCCGGTCGAGCGTCCAGCCCTCCTTGGCGTAGCGGGCGATCAGCTCGTCCAGCTCCTGCTGGCGCGCGAGCGCCGCCTGCGCAAGCGCCCTCGTGAAGGGCGCGGCGTCGCGCGGGAGCGTGTCGTCGAGCGGCCGGCCCGTGAGGTCGTGTTGATAGAGCGCGAACACGGCTCTGCGTCGCTGCTCGCTGCGGCGTGCCACCTACGCCCGCGAGACGTAGTCGCCCGAGCGCGTGTCGACGCGCACCTTGTCCCCGATGTTCACAAACAGCGGGACGTTGACCTGGGCGCCCGTCTCGAGCGTTGCGGGCTTCGTGCCGCCGCCGGAGGCGGTGTCGCCGCGCAGGCCGGGCTCGGTCTGCGTGACCTCGAGGTCGACGGCGCTCGGGAGCTGGAGGTCGGACGGCTGCCCGTCGATCGACAGCAGCTCGACCTCGTCGTTCGGCCGCGTCCACTTGAGCGCCTCGGCCAGCGTCGCCTCCGGGATCGCGATCTGCTCGAAGGACGCGCTGTCCATGAAGTGCGCGTCGGTGCCGTCGGCGTAGAGGAACTGCATCTTGCGCACCTCGGTGCGCACGGAGCGGAACTTCTCGCCGGCGCGGAAGGTGCGGTCGATGACGGCTCCATCGCTCGACCGCCGCAGCTTCGTCCGCACAAACGCCCCGCCCTTGCCGGGCTTCACGTGCTGGAACTCGACGATCTTGAAGATCGTGCCATCGACGTCGATGTGGTTGCCGTTCTTGAACTGGTTCGTGGAGATCAGATCAATCAGTCCCTTTTGCAGGCAAAAAGCGTTGCGCTTCCGTAAGACTCGGGGCGAGAGTGTACTTCGCGAGGCGGTCGACTGACGCCCTCTTGCATCCGCGCTTCCGTCCGACCAAGCGACGAACATGTGTTCCCATGGGAATGAAGGTGCGGGAGGTGATCGTCGTGTTGGAGCGCAACGGTTGGAGACTGGTGCGCCAGCGCGGGAGCCATCGCCACTTCCGCCATCCTGACGCACCGTTCGTGGTGACCGTCGCCGGGAAGCCGAACACCACGGTGCCGCCCGGTACCCTGGGAAGCATCCGCCGGACGAGCGGCCTGGAGGAACTCCGATGACGCAATACCTCGTGATCTACGAGCAGGGCCGGGACTCCTGGGG
>DATHEP010000099.1:0-4980 GCA_035318525.1 Conexibacter sp. | reverse complement strand
CGCTGCGACGTGCTCGCGCTGCCGCAGATGGTCGCCGACAACCAGGAGGCGCAGGGGACGGCGTTCACGGTCACGGTCGACGCCGCCCATGGCGTCACGACCGGGATCTCGGCGGCCGACCGGGCGTGCACGATCGCGGCGCTGGCAGCGCCCGACGCGCGCCCCGCCGACTTCGTGCGCCCCGGCCACGTGTTCGCGCTGCGCAGCCGCGACGGCGGCGTGCTCAAGCGCGCCGGCCACACCGAGGCGGCGGTCGACCTCGCGCGGATGGCCGGGCTCGCGCCGGCCGGCGTGCTGTGCGAGGTCGTCACGCCCGACAAGGTCGAGATGGCGCGGCTGTCCGAGCTCAAGCGGCTCGCCGCCGAGCACCGCCTGCCGTTCGTGACGATCGCCGACCTCGTGCGCCACCGCATGTGCAGCGAGCGGCTCGTCGAGCACATCTCGGAGGCGCGCCTGCCGATGCGGCACGGCGACTTCATCTGCCACGCCTGGCGCTCGCGCATCGACGGCGTCGAGCACCTCGCGCTCGCCCACGGGGACGTCGAGGGCGGCGACCCGGTGCTCGTGCGCGTCCACTCCGAGTGCCTGACCGGCGACGTCTTCGGCTCGGTTCGCTGCGACTGCGGGACGCAGCTCGACGACGCGCTGGCGGCGATCGCGGCGGCCGGCCGCGGCGTGATCGTCTACCTGCGTGGACACGAGGGCCGCGGCATCGGCCTCGCGCACAAGCTGGCGGCGTACAACCTGCAGGACGACGGGCACGACACCGTCGACGCCAACCTGCTGCTGGGGCTCCCGGTCGACAGCCGCGAGTACGGCATCGGCGCGCAGATCCTGCGCGACCTCGGCGTCACGCGGCTGCGGCTGATGACGAACAACCCGGCGAAGTACAACGGCCTGGACGGCTATGGCATCGAGATCGTGGAGCGGATGCCGATCGCGCCGGTCGTGACCGCGCACAACGCGGCCTACCTCGACGCGAAGCGGCAGCGCCTCGGCCATCTGCTGCCGGTGCCCGGCCCGCCAGAGGAGCAGGTCGAGCACGCATAGAGCCGCTCTATCAGGTGATCGAGAGGCGGTGTTGGACCGTCGTGCACCTCCGGGTCTAACGTGACGAGCCGGAGTCATAACGAGTGAGGCTGCAGATGAGGCGAGGTGCTGAATTCAGCGCCGCGCCGATCGACAAGGGCGCTGCCCGGCATCGCCGTCGGCTGCTGCGCCCGCAACAGGTGAGGAGAGGCATGAGACGCTCCACGAAGGGTGCGCAGCGGACGCTGCGCGCGCGACCGGCTGCGCTCGCGATCGCGGTGACGCTCGTCGTCGCGCTGCTCGGCGTCGGCTGCGGCAGCGACAGCGACAGCGGCAGCGCGAGCACGAGCGGCGGCGCGCCGGCGGCGAAGGACGTGAGAGTCGCGATGGTCTTCGGTGGTCCGACCGACGACGGCGGCTGGAACTTGCTCTTCAAGCAGGCCGGCGACGCGGCCGTGCAGGCGATCCCCGGCACGAGCGTCACCTACGTCGCCAACACGTTCCCCGGCGCTCAGGCGCAGCGGGCCTTCCGCACGCTGGCGCAGCAGGGCTACGACCTCGTGGTCGGCACGGCAGGCGGCCACGACGCCGACCTGCTCAAGGTCGTCGACGACTTCCCCGACACGAAGTTCGTCGCGATGCTCGGGCGCGAGACGCGCCCGAACCTGGCCACGCTCGACGCGGCGCTCGAGCAGGGGCGCTACCTCGACGGGATCGTCGCCGGCGCCTCCTCGAGAAGCGGCAAGCTCGGCGAGATCATCGGCTACCCGATCCCGTTCCTGCTGCGCGGGGTCGACGGCTTCACGCTCGGCGCCCGCTCGGTCAACCCGAAGGCGACCGTCGAGACGCTCGTGATCAACTCGTGGAACGACCCCGGCAGAGAGCGCCAGGCCGCCGAGGCGCTCGTGGACGACGGCGCCGACGTGCTCGCGATGAACACGAACACGCCGGCCGTGCCGGCCGTCGCCGAGGCGCGCAGAGTCGGGCTGATCGGCTACGGCACGAAGCGCGAGAGCCCGCAGTGGCTGAGCGCGTTCACGTACGACTGGGGCCCGTTCGTGGAGGACCAGGTCGAGGCGATCCAGGACGGGTCGTGGAAGCCCGTCGCCTACTACGGGACGCTCGAGAACGGCACGATCCAGATGCTGCCCTTCTCGCCCGACCTGCCGGACGACGTCGTCGCGAAGGTCGAGGAGGCGCGCGAGCAGCTCGCCGACGGCACGCTGGCGGTCTTCACCGGCCCGCTCAGGAGCGACGAGGGCAAGGTCGTCGTGCCTGCCGGCGAGTCCCTGACCGAGCCCGAGCAGCTGGTCGCCTGCTGCGACTGGCTGGTCGAGGGCGCGAGCGGCGCGAGCGTCGGCGGCGCCGGCTCGTGAGCGCCCGGTGGCCGACCTGACCCCCACACCGGTCGAGCCCGTCGGGCCCCCGCCCGGTCGCACGCCGCGACCGGGCGGGGGGGACGTGCCCGCCTGCCTCGTCCAGGCGGCCGGGATCTCGAAGGCGTTCTACG
This sequence comes from Conexibacter sp., assembly GCA_035318525.1. Taxonomy (GTDB): domain Bacteria; phylum Actinomycetota; class Thermoleophilia; order Solirubrobacterales; family Solirubrobacteraceae; genus Conexibacter. The sequence continues at coordinate 2,441 of DATHEP010000099.1, read as the reverse complement.
GGCTGCAGGCCAACGACGCCGTCGACTTCGACCTGCGCGCCGGCGAGGTGCACGCCCTGCTGGGCGAGAACGGCGCCGGCAAGTCGACGCTCTGCTCGATCCTCGCCGGCGCCTACCGGCCGGATGACGGCACGCTGACGGTCGGCGGCGTCCCGCGGCGCTTCCGCGCACCGAACGACGCGCTCGCCGCCGGCATCGGCATGGTCTACCAGCACTACCGCCTCGTCGACCGCTTCACCGTCGCCGAGAACCTCTTCCTCGCCCACCCCGACCTCGCGCACCGCGTCGCCCCGCGGCGGCTGGAGGCGCGCGCGCGGGAGGCGATGGAGGCGTTCGGCCTCCACCTCGACCCGCACCGCCGCGTCGGCGACCTGACGGTCGGCGAGCAGCAGCGCGTCGAGATCCTCGCGCTGCTCGTGCGCGGCGTGCGCGTGCTGATCCTCGACGAGCCGACCGCGGTGCTGACGCCGCAGGAGTCGGAGCGGCTGTTCGCGGTGATGCGGCGGCTCGCCGCGGAGGGCCGCGGGATCGTCTTCGTCTCGCACAAGCTGGCCGAGGTGCTCGCCGTCTCGGACCGCGTCACTGTCCTGCGCGACGGCCGTCGCATCGCGACGCTCGCGGCCGCCGAGACGGACGCGCGCAGCGTCGCGCGGATGATGGTCGACCGCGGCGAGGCGATGGCCGGTGCGACGATGCGCGCGCCGCGTCCGGCCGCGGCGAGCGCCGCCTCGCCCGGGCGCACCGTGCTGCGCGTGCGCGGCCTGCGCGCGCGCGACGGGCGCCGCCACGAGACCGTCTGTGGGCTCGACCTCGACGTGCGCGGCGGCGAGGTCGTGGGCGTGGCGGGCGTCTCCGGCAACGGCCAGCGCGAGCTGGCCGACGCGATCGCCGGCGTCGTGCGCGCGAGCGCCGGCAGCATCGTGCTCGACGACCGCGACGTGACGACCGCGCCGGCGCGCGAGCGCGCCGCCCGCGGGCTCGCGTACGTGCCCGAGGACCGGCTCGCGATGGGCGTGGCGTCCGGGCTGTCGCTGGAGGAGAACCTCGTGCTGCGCTCCTACCGCGAGCGCGCGCTCGGCCGCGGGCCGTTCCTGTCGCGGCGCCGCTGCGCGCGCGTCGCCGCCGGGCTGATCGAGCGCTTCGACATCCGCGGCGCGCGCCCCGGCCTGCCCGTGCGGGCGCTGTCGGGCGGCAACGTGCAGCGGGCGATCCTCGCGCGCGAGCTGTCGGGCAGCCCGACGCTCGTGCTCGCGGCCGCGCCGACGCGCGGGCTCGACGTCGGCGCCACGCGCGCGGTGCGCGACCTGCTGCGCGCGCAGCGCGAGCGGGGCGCTGGCGTGCTGCTGATCTCCGAGGACCTCGAGGAGGTGCTCGACGTGTCCGACCGCATCGTCGTGCTGTACGCCGGCCGCGTCGCCGGTGAGCTGCCGGTCGCCGAGGCGGAGCCGGAGCGGCTCGGCCTGCTGATGGCGGGCGGCGCGCCCGCTCGCGCAGACGGCGCGCGCGAGGCGCAGGAGGACCGCGCATGAGCGCGACCGACACGACCCCCACGACCGACGCGACCGCACCCGCCGTCGCGCGCCGGCCGCGGTTCGCGCTCGTCGTCGAGCCGCGTCCGCACGCGGCGCTCGGGACGCGCGTCGCGACGATCGCCGCGTGCCTGTTCGTCGCGCTCGCCGGCGGCGCGCTGCTGCTCGCCGTCAGCGGCTACGCGCCGCTGGACGTCTACGGCGACATCGTCGAGACGAGCTTCGGCTCGCGGCAGGCGTTCTCGCAGACGCTCGTCGTGACGACGCCGTTGATCCTCACGAGCCTCGCGGCCGCCGTCGCCTACCGCGTGCGGCTCTACACCGTCGGCGCCGACGGGCAGCTCGTGATCGGCGCGATCTGCGCCTCGGGCGTCGCGCTCGCGCTCGGCGACGACCTCGGCGGTCTCGCGACGATCGCGCTGTCGCTCGCGGCGGGCGTGGCCGGCGGCGCGCTGTGGGCGTCGATCGCCGCCGTCCCGCGCGCCTACCTGGGGACGAACGAGATCATCTCGACGCTGATGCTCAACTTCGTAGCGCTGAACCTGATGACCTATCTCGTGCTCGGCAGCCGCAGCTTCTGGCGCGACCCGGTCAGCGCCCAGCCGATCGGCAGACAGGTGCCCGAGACGGCCCTGCTGCCGCCGTTCTTCGACCAGGCCGACGTCGGGATCCTGCTCGTCGTCGCGGTCGCGCTCGGCGTGTGGCTGCTGATGCAGCGCACCCGCTGGGGCTACGCCGTGCGCGTCGCCGGCGACTCGCGCCGCGCCGCCGTCTACGCCGGCATCGACGTGCGCCGCACGATCGTCGCGGTGCTGTGCCTGTCGGGCGCGCTGGCCGGCCTCGCCGGGGCGATTCAGGTCACGAACGTGACGCAGGCGCTCGACCCGGACGCGCTCAACCCCGGCCTCGGAA
>DATHEP010000098.1:0-5896 GCA_035318525.1 Conexibacter sp. | reverse complement strand
TCGCCCGCCCCACCCACAGATACCTCGACTTCGACGCGGGACGCGACTTCGAGCGCGAGATCGTGGTGAAGGTGAACGTGCCGGAGGTGCTGCGCGCGGAGCTGACGCGGCCGTCGTGGAAGGGCGAGCACGTCGCGATGGGCACGAACACCGACCCGTACCAGTGGGTCGAGGGCCGCTACCGCCTGATGGAGGGGATCTGGGAGGCGCTGCGCGACGCGCGCAACCCGTGCTCGATCCTCACGAAGTCCCCCCTGCTGCTGCGCGATCTGCCGTTGCTGCGGGAGATCGCCGCGGTCACGGACATCAGCGCGGCGCTGTCGGTGCCGACGCTCGACGAGAAGGCATGGCGCGCAACCGAGCCGCACACGCCGAACCCGCGCGCGCGGCTGGAGGCGGTCGGCGAGCTGAACCGCGCCGGCATCCCGTGCGGCATCCTCGTCGCGCCGCTGATGCCCGGCATCAACGACGACCCGGCGCAGGTCGAGCGGATCCTCGAGCTGGCGGCGGAGAACGGCGCGACCGGCGCCGGCGGGATCGCGCTGCACCTGCGCGGCGACGTGCGCGGCGTCTTCATGGACTGGCTGCGCTCGCAGCGGCCGGACCTCGTCCCACGCTACGAGGAGCTGTACGCGCGCGGTGCCTACGCCCCGAAGGCGGAGCGCGAGCGGCTCGGCCGCGTGCTGGCCGCGGCTCGCCGCAAGCATCCGCCGCGCGGCGCGCGCAGCGGCATGTTCCGCCGCAACGCCGACTCGCCGACGCTCGACCCGCCGGCGTCGGTTGCGCGACGCCGGCCAGCCGCGGTCCAGCAGGCACTCTTCTAGCCCGCGTGCGGGGGCGGTCAGCCGGCCAGCCGCGCCGGCAGCTCATTCAGGGCGTCGAGCGGCTCGGCCCCGAGCGGTGTGAGGCAGGCGGCGAGCGCCGCGTTGCCGCCGACGTAGCCGAGCGTCCGCATGCCGGCGGCGTGCGCCGCTGTGACGCCGGCGCTGCTGTCCTCGACGACCACGCAGGCGTCAGGCAGGAAGCCGCAGGTGCGCGCGGCATGCAGGAACAGGTCCGGCGCCGGCTTGCCGTTCTCGACCATCGCCGCCGAGAACAGGCGATCTGCCGCGAAGCAGTCGCACAACCCGGTCACGCGCAGCGTCTGCGCCATCTTCTCGGGCTCCCCCTGGGAGGCCACGCAGACCTCCCATCCGAGCGCCCGCACCGCGGCGACCGCCTCGGCCGCGCCGGGCACCGCGGTCAGCTCACGCTCGAACGCGGCGGTCCGGGCCGCGAACCAGGTGTCCACCCAACCGTCAGGTGGCGGAGCGCCGAGATGGGCGGCGAGGGCGCGGTCGATGTCCGCCAGCGCGGCGCCGTGGAAGGCCGCGTGCACCTCGTGCTCGGCCATCGTCGCGCCAACGCTCGTGATCGCGCGCGTCAGCTCGCGGATGTCGATCGCGACGCTGTCGACGAGCACGCCGTCGCAGTCGAAGATGACGAGGCCGGGCGCCGTCATGCGCGCGAGCCCCGCGGCTTCGGGGGCGTCGCGCTCACCGCACGACGGCGCGGCTCACGAGCGACTCCTCGCCGGCCAGCGTCTGGCTTGTCGCGCTCGCGATCTCGACCTGCACGTACTCGCCCGGCTGCGCGAGGCCGCTGAAGTTGACGGCCTTGTTGTGGCGTGAGCGGCCGCGCAGGCGCGTCGGGTCCGTGCGCGACGGTCCCTCGACGAGCACGTCGAGCGTGCGGCCGACGAAGCGCTGCGCGCGCTCCCGCGCCCGCCGCTGCACGACCTCGACGAGCCGCTCCATCCGCTCGACCTTGACCGCGTGCGGGACCTGGTCCGGCAGCGTCGCCGCCTCCGTCTCCCGCCGCGGAGAGAAGACGAACGTGAAGGCGCCGTCGTAGGCGACCTCCTCGCACACCGACAGCGTCTGCGCGAAGTCCTCCTCCGTCTCGCCGGGGAAGCCGACGATGATGTCGGTCGTGATCGCGACGTCGGGCACGTGCTCGCGCAGCAGCGCCACGCGGTCGAGGTAGCGCTCGCGCGTGTACGTGCGGCGCATCGCCTTGAGGACGCGCGAGGAGCCGGACTGCAGCGGAAGGTGGACGTGCTCGCACAGCGCCGGCAGCTCTGCGTGCGCGCGGACCACGTCCTCCTTCATGTCCTGCGGATGCGGGCTCGTGTAGCGGATGCGCTCGATCCCGTCGACCGCGTCTACCTCGGCGAGCAGCCCGGAGAACGTCGCGCGCGGGTGGCCGTGTCTCGCGAGGTCGCGCCCGTAGGAGTTCACGTTCTGGCCCAGCAGGGTGACCTCGCTGACGCCCTCGGAGGCCATCCGCTCGACCTCCGCGACGAGCGCCGCCAGCGGTCGCGAGACCTCACGGCCGCGCGTCGAGGGCACGATGCAGTACGAGCAGGCCATGTTGCAGCCGACCGAGATCTGCAGCCAGCCCTGGAACTCCCGCCCGCGCTTCTCCGGAAGGTCGCCCGCGAAGCCCTCGAACTCGAAGTAGCCCTGGGCGGTCAACGAGTCGCTGGTGAGGAACTCGGCGAGCTTGTGCACCTGACCAGGCCCGAAGGCGACGTCGACGAACGGGAAGCGCTCGAACACCTCGTCCTTGACCGACTGCGCCCAGCAGCCACCCACGCCGATCACGACATCCGGCCGCTCGCGCTTGCGCCGCTTCGCGTGGCCCAGGTGGGCGACGAACTTGGTGTCGGCCGCCTCGCGAATCGAGCACGTGTTGAAGAGGATCAGGTCCGCCTCGTCGGGGTCCGGAGCCTCGCGATATCCGAGCGACTCGAGCATCCCCTTCATGCGCTCCGAGTCGTGCTCGTTCATCTGGCAGCCGAACGTCGTGACGTGGTAGCGCTTCATCCCGCCCAAGGGTAACCCGCGGCGACTCGCCACGCGATCGTCACGACTTCGCGGAAGCGCCGCAACATTTGACCCACAACCCGCCCGAACACGCGCCCGGCGCGATAGGACGGGTGCGTGGCCGGCCTGCTTGGTCCGCCTCCAGAAGATCGCGGCGGCACCAACCGCCGCGCGGGGCGAGAGCCCTGAGAAAGGAGGTGAATGGATGCAAACAGTGCTGGCCATGGCGCTGCTGCTGCTCGTCATCCTCTGGATCACGCGGTAGCGGCGCCGGCCCGGCGTCGTGACAGCGGCGCCGGGCCTCCTCTCATGGAACGAGAAGAGCCCGGGGTGACAGCCCCGGGCTCTCGAAAGGCGGCGATGGAATGCATCGCAGTGCTGGCCGCCGGCAATGATACCCGACGCGCCGACCCTCACCCCTATCTCGCGTACTCCACCGAGCGCGACTCGCGGATGACCGTGACCTTGATCTGGCCGGGGTACTCGAGCTCCTTCTCGATCTCGCGCGCGATCTCGTGGGAGAGCAGCGCGGCGCGGTCGTCGTCGACCGAGATCGGAGCGACCATCACGCGGATCTCGCGGCCTGCCTGCATCGCGTAGACCTTGTCGACGCCTTCGTGGCGCGTGGCGATCTGCTCGAGGTCGCGCAGGCGTCTGACGTAGTGCTCGAGCGACTCGCCGCGGGCGCCGGGGCGTGCGCCCGACAGCGCGTCGGCCGCTTGCACGATCACTGCCTCGACCGTTTGCGGCTCGACCTCGTTGTGGTGCGCCTCCATCGCGTGCACGACCGCCTCGGGCTCGCCATGCCGCCGCGCGAGGTCGCCGCCGACGAGCGCGTGCGGCCCCTCGATCTCGTGCGAGACGGCCTTGCCGATGTCGTGCAGCAGGGCGGCGCGGCGTGCGGTTCTCGGCGACGCGCCCAGCTCATGCGCCATCAGCGCGGCGAGGTTCGCGCACTCGATCGAGTGCGCGAGCACGTTCTGCCCGTAGCTGGTGCGGAACTTGAGGCGTCCGAGCAGGCGGATCAGCTCCGGGTCGAGCCCCTGGACGTTCGCCTCGAAGACCGCCTCCTCCCCCAGCTCGGCGATGTGGTCTTCCAGCTCCGACTTCGCCTGGTAGTACATCTCCTCGATCCGCGCCGGATGGATGCGACCGTCGGCCAGCAGCTTCTCCAGCGTCATCCGCGCGATCTCACGCCGTACGCCGTCGAAGCCGGACAGGACGACGGCGTTCGGCGTGTCATCGATGATGAAGTCGACGCCGGTGAGGTTCTCGAGCGCGCGGATGTTGCGTCCTTCGCGGCCGATGATGCGGCCCTTCATGTCGTCGGAGGTGAGCTGGACGACCGCGACGGTCGTCTCCGTCGCGTGTCCGGCGGCGATCCGCTGCATGCAGACGGAGAGGATGTTGCGTACCCGGCGGTCCGCATCGCGCTTGGTCTCCTCCTCGACCTGGCGCACGAGCTTTGCCGAGTCGTGCCGGATCTGGTCCTCCAGCTCCTTCAGGAGCAGCTGCTTGGCCTGCGCGGCGCTCACCCCCGCAGCCCGCTCGAGCTGGCGCTCCAGCTCGCGGTGGCCGTCGGCGAGCGCCGTCGCCCGCTGCTCCAGCGCCTCGGTGCGGTCGTCGAGCGAGCGCTCGCGGCGCGCGACCTCGGCGCGCTGCGCGTCGAGCGCCTCCTCCTTGCCGAGCACACGCTCCTCGATGCGCACGAGCTCGGCTCGTCGCTCGCTGAGCGCGGCCTCGGTCGCCGCGTCGGGCACGGAACGCCCTTCGCGCGCGCCGGCGGGTCGGCCGCGGCCGTAGAGCACGGCGGCGAGCACGAGCGCCACTGCTATCAGCGCCGCCGCGATCACGATCTCCATTGGTGTCCTCTTCCTTCAGCCCGGCGGGGGAGCCGGGCTGGTCACGATCCGTTTGGGTAGCGTCGGACGGGCCGTGCGAGGCGCACGAGACGAGGCAGGTGCGACGTGCCGCCACGCCGCCGGGCTACGCCGGCGACGGCCGGCGTTCGCGTCAGTCAGGGCCGGCGCGGACGCGCGGCAGAGAGGCTGAGACGAGAGATCACGGCTTTCGGTTCAGGTTCCAGGGATTCGGCTATTTGCTGCTGTTTCATGCCCTTGCGGGCCAATCGTTCGCTGCCTGGATCGTAGTACCGGAACCGTGAGCGTGCAATCAGTCGCCACCGGAGTGAGCGCGGATCGCCTCCCACGCGAGCTCGGGCTCGTAGCCCTTGCGCACGAGCACGCCGATCGCGCGGCGGCGATCGCGCGGGTCGGCACCGAGCAGTGGGAAGCGGCGCTGCAGCACGGCCAGCGCAGCGTCAAGCTCTCCGCCGCGGTCGCGTGCGGCGATCGCCTCGCGTACGAGCTCGGCGGGAACTCCGAGCGTTGCGAGGCGGCGCTCGATGCGGTCGGCGCCCCACTCGTCGAGCAACCGCTTGTCCTCGGCGAACTGCCGCGCGAAGCGGGCATCGTCTAGATAGCCCTCGTTCGCGAGCTGCTCGAGCGCCTGCTCGATCGCGCGCGGCTCGACCCGCTTGCCCTCCAGGTAGCGACGCGTCTCCAGCACCGTGCGCTCGCGCCGCGCGAGGTAGCGGAACGCGAGATCCAGTGCGTGCTGGAGGCGCAGCTCGGGATCCAGCCCGTGCGCGACCGGCATCAGGCCGCGGCCGGCTCCAGCGCCGCTTCCGCCGTCTCCGCGTTCGCCTCTCCCTCGATCGGCGCGACGAGGTCGCGGCTGACGTCAAGCGCGGCGTAGATCTTCTCCTCGATCGCCTTCGCGATCTCGGGGTGCTCGACGAGAAACGCCTTCGCGTTGTTGCGACCCTGGCCAAGGCGCTCGCCCTCGTAGGAGAAGAACGAACCCGACTTGGTGACGATGTTGTGCTCGATGCCGTAGTCGATCAGGCAGCCGGTCGTCGAGATCCCTCTGCCGAACTCGATCTCGAACTCCGCCTGCTTGAACGGGGCGGCGACCTTGTTCTTGACGACTTTCACGCGCACGCGGTTGCCGACCGCCTCGGTGCCGTC
>DATHEP010000097.1:0-3045 GCA_035318525.1 Conexibacter sp. | reverse complement strand
GTCTCAGCGCTCCTCTGCCGATCCGTCCGCTGAACGCGATCGCGGCTCTGCCGGCGGCCCGGTCACGTCGCGCGAGCGTGCCTGCGCGGACCCAGCGGGTGCAGGCGGGCTTCCCGCGCAGCCGTCTCGACGGTCTGCGGCAGGCGCCGCCCGAGCGGCGTCCCGGCGCCGCGCGCTCCACCGCGATCTTCACGTCGGCGCGAGCGCCGAGCGTGAGGCGGATCGTCGTGCCGGCCGGCGCTCTCGGCGCTCTGCCTCTGCGCCGCGCCGCGACCGTCGCGGTCGCACGTCTGCCGACGCGGAAGCGTCTGTTCGTCAGCGACGCGCCGGTGATCGTGGGCCGCGCGAGCGGGTCGCCGGCGGGCGGGTCGGCCGGCGGGCCGGGCGGAGCCGGCGGGGCCGGCGGCCCCGGAGGACCTGGCGGCAGCGGCTTCGGGCACTCGCCGGAGACGACGTGCATCCAGCCCGTCCGGAAGTCGCCGGCCTGCCCCGTGAGCGCGTTGTGGCCGCGTGCGCCGAACGCGAGGCACTGCCCGTCGTCGCTGATCGACGGGAAGTCCGCCCCGTCGCCGCTCCCGAGCAGGCCCAGGCCGAAGGCGGGCGGGCCGGTCAGCGCGCCGGTCGCGAGCGTGCGGGCGTAGACGCTCGCGCGATTCAAGCCACCGACGCCGAGGAGCAGGTTCGTGGCCGAGGAGGCGAAGGCGACCACGGCGCCGTCGCCGCTGACGGTCGGCGAGGAGGCATGGTCGTCCGCCGGCGCTCCGCTGCCGGGGCCGCGACTGACGAGCACGTTCGCGCCGGTCGCGAGCGTGCGTGCGACGACCTGCTCGCTGCCGCTCCACCCCCCGGCCTCCGGAGCCAGCGTCTCGTCGAACGTCGCGAACGCGACGACCGTGCCGTCGGCGCTGAGCGATGGCGACGTCGCGTGGCCGCTCGCCGACACGCCCGTGAGCCCGTTGCGGCGCGAGGCGAGCAGCGTCGTGTTCGCGAGGACGTCGCGCACATAGACGTCGTCGTCCGCGGCGCTGTCGTCGGGGTGGAGGTTTCTGGCGCCCGACTGGAACGCGACGAGGCGGCCGTCGGCCGACGGCGACGGCGACCCCGCCGCGTCGTCCCCGATCGCCCCGCCGGCGCCCGTCGCGCGCGAGACGAGCGTCGTCGCGTGCGTGTCGAGGTCGCGCAGGTAGGCCTGCGCGAACCCGTTCGCGACGCCGTCGAGGTCGCCTCTGGCGAGGAACACGACGTGGCGGCCGTCGGCGCTGATGTACGACTCCGAGCCCGCATCCGCGGGCGCGCCGTTCGCGCCGTCCGCGCGGGAGACGAGCGTCGTCGTGGCGGCCGCGAGGTCGCGCACGTACACCTGCTCGGTGAACGCCGGATGCTGCACGTCCAGCACCGCGCTCGTCACGAACGCGACGCGCGTGCCGTCGGCGCTGATCGTCGGCCGCTCGCTGGTCACGTCGGCCGGTGCCCCGCTCGCGCCGTTCGCGCGCGAGACGAGCACGGTCGCGCCGGTGGCGAGGTCGCGCCGGTAGAGCTGCGCCGCCCCGCCGAGGGTCGTGCCGGGCAGGTGGAGCGAGCGCGAGCTGAAGACGATGTAGCGCCCGTCGCCGCTGACCCAGCGCGGCGAGAAGGAGCTGCCCTCGCCCTCCAGCACGGGTGCCAGGAAGGACGCGGCGCCGGCCGGGCGTGAGACCAGCGCGGCCGTGCCCATCGCACCCGACGCGTAGGGCCGGCCGAAGACGCCCGCGAGGTCGGGGTCGCTGTCGGCCGTGACGCCGGTCATCGAGACCCAGGCGACGAACGCGCCGCCGGCGGCGAGCGCGGCATGGGTGGAGTCGTACGTGCCGACCGATGCGAGCAGCGTTCTGCTCGTCGCCAGGTCGCGCAGGTAGACACCGCGGAAGTCCGGGCTCGCCGTGAGGTTGTCGGCCTGCGAGTCGAATGCGACGCGTCTGGCGTCGTCCGACAGCGAGGGACGGTTGGCGGCACGGTCGGCGCTCGCGCCGCCGTCGCTCACGCTCGCGAGCACGGCTCTCGTGTTGCCCGCGCCCAGCTGCCGCACGTGGATGCTGGCGGTAGTGCTCGTGTCGCCTTCGGCGCCGTCCGTCGCTCTGCTCTCGTAGGCGACGACGACCTGCTCCGGTCTGCCGGAGGCGGGTGCGCCCGCGAGGTCGGGGTTGACGGCCTCGCCGTCGCCGCCACGGCTCGCGTCGCCCGATCTGTTGCTGACGAGGTACGCCGTGCCGGTGCCGAGGTCGCGCGCGACCACCTGTCCCACGGCGCCCGGCACGTAGCCGGCTGCGACGTCGGACCCTCGGTTGACGAACGCGACCCATGTGCCGTCGTCGCTGATCGACGGCTGGCTGGACAGTCTCGCCGAGGCTCTCGGGGAGCCTGCTCTGCTCGACACGAGCACGGTTCTGCTCTCGTCGAGGTCGCGGCGATAGACGTCGAAGTCTCCGTTGTCGTCGTTGACCGCGTCGAGCGCGGTCGACGTCATGAAGGCGACCCAGCGGCCGTCGCCAGACAGGTCGTAGTCGAAGATCGCGCCGTCCGCCTGCATGCCGGCGACACCGTCGCCAAGGCTCGCGAGCGTCGTCGTGTCGTCGGTCAGGTCGCGCACGTAGACGTCGGCGGCGACGTCGTCGTCGGCGACCTCGAGCGGGGCGTTGGTGATGAAGGCGACCCGGCTGCCGTCGTCGCTGATCGCCGGCGTCTCGCTCGGCTCCGCCGGCGCCGCTCCGTTCGCGCCGGTCGCGCGACTCACCAGCACGACCGCACCCGTCTGGCGGTCCTTGCGGAAGACGTTGACGACGTTCGGGTCGGCCGCCGGGTCGAGCAGGTCCGCGTCGGAGGTGAAGGCGACGTAGCGGCCGTCGTCGCTGACGGCCACGCGGTCGGGTCCGCCGAACTCGGTGAGCCCGCTGTCGCTCGCCGCGATCGCTCCCGTGGGCAGCTCGATCCCGCCGGTGAGGAAGGTCGCGCCCGGGCCGGCGGCGCCCGCGGGCGCGGCGGCCAACAGCAGCGCGAGCAGCATCAGGG
>DATHEP010000096.1:0-2052 GCA_035318525.1 Conexibacter sp. | reverse complement strand
TGGTCCCGTCGACGCTGCTGAACGCGGCGGGGATCGTCGGCGTCGTGATCGTGGCGGAGTCGGACGGCGCGCTGTGGCTGCTGTGCGCGCTCGCGGCGCTCGGCGGAGCCGCACTGCCGCCGATCGGCGCCTGCATGCGCTCCGTGTGGGCGGAGGTGTTCGCCGAGGACGCCAACGCCCGCAACACCGCCTACTCGTTCGACAGCGTCGTCGCCGAGCTGTTCTTCATCGTCGGCCCCCTGCTGACGATGGTGCTGGCGGCGCTCAACTCGCCGAGCCTCGCGCTGCTCGTGGGTGCGGCACTGAGCCTCGTCGGCACGCTCGGGTTCGCGACCGGCGAGCTCGCCCGCAGATGGCGCAACGCGCACGACGTCCGTCCGCGCGCCGGTGCACTGAGCTCGCGCGGCATGCGCACGCTGATGATCGCGACGATCCCGACCGGCACCTCGTTCGGCGTGCTCGAGGTGGCGCTGCCCGCCTTCGCCGTCGCCGAGGGCGAGCAAGCCGAGCTCGCCGGCATCCTGCTGTCCGCGATGGCGATCGGGAGCATCGCCGGTGGGCTCTGGTACGGAGCGCGCACGTGGTCGAGCCCGGTCGTCTCCCGCTACCTGTGGCTCCACGTGATCTTCACACTGCTGCTGCTGCCGATGCTGCTCGCGAGCTCGATGGTGCAGATGAGCGTCGCGATGGTGCTCGCCGGTCTCTTCCTGCCGCCGACCGCCGCGGCGGGGTACCTCATGATCGATCGCATAACGCCTCCGGGCACGATGACCGAGGCGACGACGTGGGCGATGACGTCCAACGTCGCCGGCGCCGCGATCGGCGCCGCGATGGGCGGCCTCGTGATCCAGCACGCGAGCGTCGGCTGGGCGTTCGTCCTCGCCTGCGCCGGGCCGGCGCTGGGAACGGTGATCGCGGTCGCGTTCCGACGTGACTTCGAGGTGCCGGCAGCCGAAGCCGCGCGCGCACGCGTGCCCGCGTCGTCGTAGGCGCACGACGGGCCGCTACGCGCGCCCTGGACCGCCTAGCGCCAGCGCCCTCCGGCCTTCGCCCACTCCAGCAGATGGTCGGACGTGCAGAAGGCATCCGCGATGCGGTGCTCGCCGCGATGGTGGACGAGCAGCACGCGCGTGTCGTCGACCGCCTGCCCGCACTGCGCGCACCGATCGAGCTCCGGGTCTGCACGCACGGGCGCCTCGAGGACGCCTGCCTCCCAGTGCGGACCCTGCATCGCCCACGGCACGACGTGCTCCAGGCGGCAGAACACGGCCACGCGCTCCCCTGCCTCCTCCGCCGCCCGATACCCGACGTCGAGCTCGACGCCCGCACCGCACCAGCTGCACCGCTCTCGCGCCATGATCGGAACCCTACCCGCGCCGTTTCTGCAACATCCGTTGCAGGTAACACGGAGCGCATTGCCCGTGGCCACGGGGAATCTCGGTGCTCTCGCACGACGGCGGCGCAGAGCGCGAGCTTCCATCCGCCGTCCCGGGTACCTTCACGAACACATGTTCCCCTCCCGGACAACCGCCGCCTTCTCGGCACTGCTCGACGCAGCGGACGCATTGCTCGCGCCGCTCCCCGTCGAGCCCGTCCAGGGAACGCCCGATCGCGCAACGCATCTGGCACCCCATCCGCACCGGCGCCCACTCGTGTCGGCGCGCCTGCGCCGTCCGAGCCCGCCGCCGACCGCGCATGCCTGCATCTCTCCCGTCTCGCAACGCGCGGCACGCGTCGACGGCCCAGGCCGTCCCGATGTCCGCACGGGTGCAGCGGGCGCAACCGCACCGCGCTGACGCGCGCGGCCACGCAGGAACCGCGGCAAGCCCGCAAAGGCTCCGCGCCTGCCCTGAGGCCCCTGAACCGCACATCGGGCCGCGTGCGGCACGACATGCGCCCCGTCCCCGCGTTGTCGAGGGCCTGCTCACAGGCGCATCTCGAAGCGGCCCAGAACGACAACGAGCCCCGAACGCGTGATGCGTCGGGGCTCGAAGGAAAACCGGCGGCGTCCTACTCTCCCAGGCCCTTGCGGGCCAAGTACCATCGGCGCTG
>DATHEP010000095.1:0-3759 GCA_035318525.1 Conexibacter sp. | reverse complement strand
CAGCCGAGGCCGAGCACCATGGCCGTCTCGCTGAGCAGGCTCGTCCAAACCTGGTCGCGGCCGAAGCCCTGCATCCGGAGGTCGGCGAGCGCCCCGCGACGCTGCCAGAGGGTCGCGCTCATCGCTGCTGCCGTGGCGAAGATCGCGCCGACGATCACGAGCGTCGCGATTTGCGTGAGCCGGTTCAGCCCTTGCCGAGCGTTGCGGCGGAGCACGTCCCACCGCTGCGCAGCAGTCTCGACGCTCAGGGTCGTGACGCCGAGCGCGTCGCGCACGAGCGCTGCTGCCTCGCGGTCGGAGAACCCAGGCGCGGCGTCGACCTCGATCGCGCTCGGGTCGCTCGTGCCCCACGCCCGTTCGAAGTCGCGTTGGTTCAGGATGACCGTCCCCGGTGCCCATCCGACGTTCGTCAGCCGTGCAGCGAGGCGAAGGCGAGTCGGCCCGGTCGGTGCCGGCAGCTCGAAGGAGTCGCCGACCTCTATGCCCTGCTCCTCGGCAACCTGGTCGGAGATCGCCGCCCACCCGCCCGCGCGAATCAGCCGCTCCGCGCGCTCCGGGTCGCCGTCGAGCACCTGCCCCTCCGGGATCGTGATGCGGTCCTGAGCCGGACGGCCGATGACCCACACGCGACGATCACCGTAGTCGAGGAACGTGCCTTGATAGGTCCGTACCCCGGCGATGCCCTCGGCGCGACGGAGCGCGGCGAGGTCCGCTGCGCTCGTCTGGAAGTCCATCGTCGTCAGCGTGTTCTGGTCGCCGCCGGGCGCGATCCACACGTCGGAGGAGTGCGTCAAGCCGTACGAGGCGTGATCCAGCCCGCGCAGCAGGTCGCGGTGCGCGCCCATGATCGCGACGCTCCCGAAGACGGCGATCGCCACGATCGACGCGAGCGCCGATCCGCGCGTCGCCCGCACCCGGAGCGTTCCGACCGCGACGAGGAACGGTCCGCCGACGCGTTCGCCAGCGCCACGCCCCAGCTGCAGCCGTGTCGCGAGTGTCCACGCCGCGTCGATCAGAAGCCGCAGCAAGGCCGGCAGCACCAGCAGCATCCCGGCGACGAGCGCGATCATCCCGAGGATCGCGGCTTCCGGCGCGATCACGACGACCAGAACGGTGGCGAGCACGAGCACGCCGCCCGCCACGGCACCCGCGGTACCGCCGCGGTGCGCGGTCGGCGGCGGCGTGGCCGGGCCGCCGATCTCCTGTGACCGCAGCCCGTACACGTCGATGAACGGTTGGGCCACCGCGAGCAGGCTTCCCAGCAGGCCCGCGCCCACGGCCAGCGCCACGGTCGTCAACGACACGACCCGCTGGCCGCCGACCGGGAACGCGAAGCTGAGATAGCCGGGCACGGAGTGGAAGGCCCAGCGCGAGAGGAGGTCGCCGAGCACGAGTCCCACTGCCGACGCCGCGAGCCCGAGCATCAGTGCCTCGAAGACGAGCATCGAGCCGATCTGACCGACGAGCTGCACGATCCGCTCGCCGTCGGGACCGCGCAGCGTCACACGCTGCTCCAGCAGCGGCGCCGCGACCTCGACGCCAGGGACGCGCTCGATCGCGGCGCCGACGCGTTCATCGAAGCCGCGTGCGTCGCGTGCGGCGACCTCCAGCGTCGCGTCTCCGGTGATCCCGCCGACGAGCCGGTCGACGGAGCCCGCGATGCTGGAGTTGGCGACCTGCACGGCAAAGACCAGGGCGACGCCGGTCGCGATCCCGACCAAGGCGAACAGCTCATGGACCGGCCGGGCGCGCAGATGGGCGACGTAGAGCTT
The DNA here is from genome assembly GCA_035318525.1 of Conexibacter sp. GTDB lineage: Bacteria > Actinomycetota > Thermoleophilia > Solirubrobacterales > Solirubrobacteraceae > Conexibacter. The sequence continues at coordinate 1,987 of DATHEP010000095.1, read as the reverse complement.
CCAGAGCGCGCGCAGGCCGAGCACCCTACCCCCCTCGTGCGCGCAGCGCAGGCGTCACGGGGAACTCGAGCGCCCCGGCGTGCAGTCTCCCGTCCATCAGCGTCAGCGCTCGGTCCGCATAGTGGGCCACCTGCGGGTCATGGGTCACGAGGAGGACGCCAACCCTGCGGCGCTTGCACGCCTCTGCGAGCAGCGAGAGGACGCCCTGACTGCGCTGACTGTCGAGGTTTCCGGTCGGCTCGTCCGCGAGCACGAGCTGCGGCTCGTTGACGAGCGCTCGGGCGATCCCGACGCGCTGCTTCTCTCCGGTGGACAGAGCGCGCGGGCGATGATGAACGCGCTCGCCCAGCTCCACCAGTTCGAGCATCGGCAGCGCCAGCTCACGCGCCGCGTGTGGGCTCATCCCGTCGGCGATCAGCTTTACGGTCGCGTTGTCGAGCGCGGTGAGACCGGGGTGAAGCTGGATCGACTGCGAGACGATCCCGACCGTTCTCCGGCGATGCCGGACGCGCTCGGCCTCGGAGTAGCCGGCGAGGTTCTCGCCGTTGAACAGCACGGCGCCCGAGTCCGGCACGAGCACCCCGGCCGCAAGCAGAAGCAGCGTGCTCTTCCCCGACCCGCTCGGCCCGTAGAGCGCGACGAGCTCCCCCGCTGCGACCGTGAGCGAGACGTGTTCGGCCGCAGTGATGACCTCTTCGCCGCTGCGATAGCGCTTCGTGACCTCGCGCAGCTCCAGCATGACGGCTACCGTGCGGGCCGCCGACGCAGCTCCAGCACGTCGGCCGGATGCCGCGGCTCGACCAGCAGCCGGCCGCGGTCGAGCGAGGCGATGTGCGTGGTGCCGCTCACACGGGTGGCATCCCCCGCCGTCATCACGACGGCCACTCTTGATGCGGCGACGTCGCGCAGGAGCGCCTGAGCGAGCGAGACGCGCGTCAGCTCGCTTGCCGCCATCTCAGCGACGTGTAGATCGCGCTCGGGTTCAGCTCGAAGGCGTCGCCCACCATCTCCTCGCAGCGCCGGATCAGCATGTAGCCGTACGCGTCACGCTCGCGGACGAGGCCGAGCAGCGCCCACTTGAATCCCCGCCGTTCGACCATCCGCGACATCCCGCCCTCCCGTAACGCGGACCCTTCGACGCGCGTCTCCAGGTCCGACGCTCCGACCCTACACCACCTTTCGGCACTGGTGAGAAAGTCCTGAACGGCACCGTCTGAGAAACGTTCTGGAGTGGGCATTGACCCTCCTCAGGCGGTAGTCCGATCATGCGACCGCGCTCCGGCACCCTCGGCGGCAAGCCCGGAGTCGAGGAGAGGAGACGCCCCACGGTTGCGCGACAGCGGAATTCCCCCTCCGCTTGCCGCGCGGCATCCCCCATAGCTCGCCGCGCGCAGTCGCGCACAGGAGGCCCCGGCGACCCGGCCTTCCCAGGTCGCCGGGCCTCCGGGGCGTCTGCCCTGCCCGCGATGGACGGAGTCCCACCTTGCGTTGGCCGGAACGCATGGACTACGTCGCACGCGCCTGACGGTCCAGATCACCGCAGACGAGTTTCGAAGCATTGTCGAAGCATCCGACCCTATGCTCCGGGGATATGACGATTCAGCGGATGGACAACGTTCTCATCGTTGTCGACGACCTCGAGGCTGCCAAGGCGTTCTTCACCGAGCTCGGCATGGAGCTGGAAGGCGAGACGCAGGTCGAGGGGCGTTGGGTGGACCGCGTCGTCGGGCTCAACGACGTCCGTGCCGACATCACCATGATGCGGACCCCGGACGGCCACAGCCGGATTGAGCTGACGAAGTTCCACACGCCGCCGGCGGTCAGAGCCGAGCCGGAAAGCGCGCCGGCGAACACGCTGGGCATACGCCGCATCATGCTCACTGTCGACGACATCGACGACGTCGTTGCCCGCCTGCGCGGCCACGGTGCCGAACTCGTCGGCGAGATCGCGCAGTACGAGGACATCTACCGGCTCTGCTTCCTGCGT
>DATHEP010000094.1:0-4297 GCA_035318525.1 Conexibacter sp. | reverse complement strand
CCTCGAGACGGAGGTCTCGCTGTCGTTCAAGGAGGCCGTCGAGGGCTCCCAGGCGTCGCTCGCGATCCCCACCTCGACGCCGTGCGAGACCTGTCGCGGCACTGGCGCCAAGCCGGGCACCGCGCCGACCGTCTGCCCCGTCTGCCAGGGGCGCGGCGTCGAGTCGCAGGGCCAGGGCCTCTTCTCGATCACGCAGCCGTGCTCGCGCTGCGGCGGCAGCGGCTCGATCATCGAGACGCCGTGCCCGACCTGCGGCGGCTCCGGCGCTCGCCGCACGATCAAGCGCCTGCGCGTGAACATCCCCGGCGGGGTGAAGGACGGCAGCCGCGTGCGGATAGCCGGCAAGGGCGAGCCGGGTCTCAACGGCGGCCCGCCGGGGGACCTCTTCGTCGTCACGCGCGTGGCTCCCTCGCCGGTCTTCAGACAGGTCGGCGACCATCTCGAGGTCGAGGTACCGCTGACGATCGTCGAGGCGCTGCAGGGCGCGACCGTCGAGGTGCCGACGCTCCACGGCTCGAAGCGCCTGCGCGTGGCGCCCGGCACGAGACACGGGACCGTGCAGCGCCTGAGAGGCGAGGGCGCGCCGACGCTCGGCGGCAAGGGCCGCGGCGACATCCGCTACCGCTTCACGATCGAGCTGCCGAGATCGCTCACGGCCGACCAGCGCGAGGCCGTCGACCGGCTCGCGCAGACGATGAACGGCAACCCGCGCGAGCGGCTCTTCACCGGCGGTCGGACGGAGGCGAAGGCATGACCGGCGCAGGCGGGTCTCGACGCATACGCACGACCACTCGCATCGAGCTGAGCGACGACCGTGGCGTCTTCATGATCTCCGTCGCCGCCGAGCTGGCGGAGATGCACCCGCAGACGCTGCGCATGTACGAGCAGCGCGGCCTGATCGAGCCGAAGCGCTCGCCGAAGGGCACGCGCCTCTACTCGCACTCGGACGTCGAGCGGCTCAAGCGGATCCAGGAGATGACGGCCGAGATGGGGATGAACCTCGCCGGCGTCGAGCGCGTCTTCGAGCTGGAGGAGCAGCTCACGGCGATGACGACGAAGGTGCGGCGCTTGGAGAAGCGCGCCGGCGAGCTGGCGCGCGAGGTCGAGCGGTTGGAGGAGCTGCGCCGCTCGCTGCGCGCGGAGATCGTGCCCTACGTGCGCGGCGGCGCGCTCGTGCGGACACAGCAGCAGCCCCGCTTCACGATTCCCGTCCAGCGGCCCGGTCAAGACTGATGCAGCTCGACCGCTTCACGATCAAGTCCCAGGAGGCGATCCAGGCCGCCCTGCGGCTGGCCGAGGATCGCTCCAACCCGCAGGCGACGCCCGAGCACCTGCTCGTGGTCCTGCTGGAGCAGGTCGACGGCATCGTCGCCCCGGTCCTGCGCAAGCTCGGCGTCGACCCGGGCGCGATCCGCGCGGCCGTGAACGGCGCGCTCGACGCGCTGCCGAGAATGACCGGCCCGAGCGGCGGCAGCGGCCCCGCCGAGGAGCTGATCCAGGTGCTGCGCGCGGCCGAGCACGAGATGCGCCAGCTCGGCGACGAGTACGTCTCGACCGAGCACCTGCTCCTGTCGCTGTCCGGCCACAACTCGAAGGCCGGCGAGATCCTGCGCGACGCGGGCGCGACGCGCGAGACGCTGCTGCAGGCGGTCTCCGAGGTGCGCGGTCCTCACCGCGTCACCGACATGAACCCGGAGGACAAGTTCCAGGCGCTCGAGAAGTACGGCCGCGACCTGACGGCCGCGGCGCGCGACGGCAAGCTCGACCCAGTGATCGGCCGCGACGACGAGATCCGCCGCGTGATCCAGGTGCTTTCGCGCCGCACGAAGAACAACCCGGTGCTGATCGGCGAGCCGGGCGTCGGCAAGACCGCGATCGCCGAGGGGCTCGCGCAGCGGATCGTCTCCGGCGACGTGCCCGAGGGGCTGCGCGACCGCCGCGTCGTCTCGCTCGACGTCGGCGCGCTGATCGCCGGCGCGAAGTACCGCGGCGAGTTCGAGGACCGGCTCAAGGCGGTCCTGAAGGAGATCGCCGACGCGGACGGCACGGTCATCCTCTTCATCGACGAGCTGCACACGATCGTCGGCGCGGGAGCCGGCGAGGGCTCGGTCGACGCGGCCAACCTGCTCAAGCCGATGCTTGCGCGCGGCGAGCTGCGCGCCGTCGGCGCCACCACGCTCGACGAGTACCGCAAGCACATCGAGAAGGACGCGGCCCTGGAGCGCCGCTTCCAGCCGGTGTTCGTCGGCGAGCCGTCGGTCGAGGACACGATCGCGATCCTGCGCGGGCTCAAGGAGCGCTACGAGGTCCACCACGGCGTCGACATCACCGACTCGGCGATCGTCGCCGCGGCGACCCTGTCGCATCGCTACATCGCCGACCGCTTCCTGCCGGACAAGGCGATCGACCTGATCGACGAGGCCGCCTCCCGCCTGCGCATCGAGATCGACTCCAAGCCGACCGAGATCGACGTGCTCGACCGCCGCATCATGCAGCTCGAGATCGAGCGCGAGGCGCTGGCGAAGGAGTCCGACGAGACCTCCGTCGCGCGCCGCGAGGCGATCGAGCGCGAGATCGCGGAGCTGCAGGAGCGCTCGGCCGGCATGACCGCCCAGTGGCAGCGCGAGAAGGGCGCGATCGAGTCCGTCAAGGCGGTCCGCGAGCGGCTGGAGCAGGCGCGCATCGAGGTCGAGCGCGCCGAGCGCGAGGCCGATCTGCAGCGCGCCGCCGAGCTGCGCTACGGCGAGATCCGGGAGCTGGAGAGACAGCTCGCGGCGGCCGAGGCGAGCGAGGGCGCGCCCGAAGGCGGAACGCAGTTCCTGAAGGAGAAGGTCGACGCCGAGGACGTCGCCGAGGTCGTCGGCAAGTGGACCGGCATCCCCGTCTCGCGCCTGCTGGAGGGCGAGGTCGAGAAGCTCGTGCACATGGAGACCCGCCTGCATCAGCGCGTCATCGGCCAGCACGAGGCGGTCGAGGCGGTCGCTAACGCGCTGCGCCGCTCGCGCGCCGGCCTGCAGGACCCGGACCGGCCGATCGGCACCTTCTTGTTCCTCGGCCCGACCGGCGTCGGCAAGACCGAGCTGGCGCGCGCGCTCGCCGAGTTCATGTTCGACTCGCAGGAGGCGATGATTCGCATCGACATGTCGGAGTACATGGAGAGACATGCCGTCTCGCGGCTCGTCGGTGCGCCGCCCGGCTACGTCGGCTACGAGGAGGGCGGCCAGCTCACCGAGGCGGTCCGCCGCCGGCCCTACTCCGTCGTGCTGCTCGACGAGATCGAGAAGGCGCACGGCGACGTCTTCAACATCCTGCTGCAGGTGATGGACGACGGCCGCCTGACCGACGGCCAGGGCCGCACGGTCAACTTCAGAAACGTCGTGCTGATCATGACCTCGAACATCCCCGGCGGCCGTATCGGGGCCGAGCAGCAGTTCCGGCCCGAGTTCATCAACCGCCTGGACGACATCGTCGAGTTCGAGCCTTTGTCCCGCGAGCAGATCAGCGAGATCGTCGACCTGCAGGTCGCGCGTCTCGTGCGGCGCGTGCAGGAGCGCGACATCGAGATCCAGCTCACCGACGACGCCCGCACGCTGCTCGGGAACCTCGGCTACGACCCGACCTACGGCGCGCGGCCCCTGAAGCGCGTGATCCAGAAGCGGCTCGTCGACAGACTCGCGTTCGCGATCCTCGAGGGCACGTTCCAGGCCGGCGACCTCGTCGAGGTCGACGCCGCGGACGGCGAGCTGGTGTTCACGAAGGCGGCGCGGCCCGTGGAGCCGGCGGCGGTCTGAGCGCTGACTTTCGTGCGGCGCTCGCGCCGTGCGTTCGCGCGCTTGCCGGCCCGCCCGCGGTCCGCCGGTCCGTCCGCGCGCCCGCCGGCCCGCCCGCCGGCCCGCCCGCCGGCCCGCCCGCCGGCCCGCCGGCCCGCCCGCCGGCCCGCCCGCCGGCCCGCCCGCCGGCCCGTCCGCCGGCCCGTCCGCTAGCTCCGCTCGCCGCGCGGCTGGTGCGCGTCGCGTTCGTCGGTCGGCTGGGGAGGGGGGTGAGCAGGCTGCTTGCGCGCCGCCCGCGGTGGCGCCTCACGGTTCGCGACGCCCGGCAAGCGTCCGCTCTGCGCCACCGCTCGCGTGGACTGCGCAAACCGTGACGATCCTCAACAGTGAGTGTCGAGAAGAGGGTGATATGGACCCCCAATCCGGGTAGTGGGTCAGTTTGAGGTTTCGGGAGGGAGCCGAAGACACCCGGCGAAGTAGAAGGTCCGCCGCGCGGGCGTTCCGATGGCCATCGAGTGGCCCGCACG
>DATHEP010000093.1:0-6069 GCA_035318525.1 Conexibacter sp. | reverse complement strand
AGCCACGGCTCCGGATCGCGCACGATCGTCGCGCGCCCTCTGCGGCAGCCGCGGCGATTGAGCCGGCCGAGGCGCTGCACGAGCGCCTGCATCGAGGCCGACTCGGTCACCATCGCCTCCACGTCGGCGTCGAGCCCCACCTCAAACGTCTGGGTCGCGACGCAGACCAGCCGCTTGCCATCCGGCGAGCGCTCGAACAGCTTGCCGCCGTAGTCGCTCAGGAGCCTGTCGCGGTCGACCGGTCGCTGTGGGCCGATCAGCAGGCACAGGCCTACGTCCTCCGGCAGCGTTTCCTTCAGCCGCAGGAACACCGCCCGTGCCCGGCGCACCGTGTTGGCGACGCACGCGACGCTGTCCGCACCATCGGCGACATGCCCCAGCGTCCGCTCGACCAGCAGCTCGACCCGTGCGCTTTCATTCGCTCTCGCCCCCGCGTCGGCGAGCCTGGCGATCTTCTCGCCGGTGTACCGGCAGCCGAGTTGCCGACGGTCGGCGTCGGAGAGCCGGACGACCTCCTCTTCGTCGCCGCCGTCGCTTGGCGTCGCGGTGAGCGTGATCAGGCGGAGCGCCGGCAGCCCCGGCGCTGCCGGCGCCGCGGCGCGCAGCTCGGCGACCGCCGCGACCGTCTGCTTGAAGGGCCCGGCGAGATGCGCCTCGTCGAGGCAGATCGTCGTGTCGCAGGCGGCCAGCCCCGCCTCGAGGGCAAGCGAGCCGGGCGCGACGCCGTAGCCGCGGAACAGCAGGCGCGACCCGATCTGCGCGACCGTGCTCGTGATGACCTGCGGCTGCTGCGGCCCCAGCAGCTCGCGGGGGTCGTCGATCCCGCCGCGCCAACGCGTCGCGATCAGCGGCCGCCCGCCACCGAGTCTGGCAAGGCGCGCCGCGACCGGGTGCAGGACGCTCGTCTCGTCCTCAAGTGCGTCGGCGAGCCTGGCCGCCAGGCGCCTCGCCCGCCCATGGACCTCGTCGACGAGGATGCGCCGGTCGATCGCCCACACGGTGCGCACGCCGACGGTACGCACGGCAGCCGGACGTTCGGCCTGCATCGCAAGCGCCCACACGAGCGCTTCGACGGCAGTCGTCTTCCCGGATCCGGTGGGCACGCCCACCACCGCCGGCGGGCTGCCGGCCGCGCAGCGCTCGGCGAACGCGCGTTGCCAGTCGTACGGCTCCGGGAGGCCGAGCGCGTCGAGGAAGGCCGGGAAGGAGATCAAGCGGCCGCCCGGGTCGAGGCCGGCTCGTCGCCCACCGGGACGAACAGGCCGCCGCCGAAGTGACGGGCCCGGCCGAGCAGGATCGGCCCACGCACCGGCTCGGCGAAGACGAGTCGCAGGTGCTCGGTCTGGCCGGTGAGGGAGGCGCGCCACGCCTCCGGCATGCGGTCTCCGCCCTTCAGTCGGAACGCGCCGCCCGGGCGGCCCGGGCCGCGCAGCAGCTCGACCTCCGACGGCGCCGGCAGTCCGACATGCGCGCAGTCCGCCTCGAGCTGGCGCAGCAGCCCGGCGGCACCGCCCTTGCGCCAGCGCGAGTGGACCACCGGCGTCACGCTCACCCAGCTGCGCGATTCGGCGGCGTAGCGCGGGAAGCGCAGCGTGACGCGGCGAGCCGTCAGCGGATCCGGCTGCTGCAGCCAGATTCGGCCGGCACCGGGGATCTGGGCAAAGCGGCCCTCCTCGATCAACCGGCGCAGCCCTGCCTCCACGCGCACTCGCTGGGCCGCGAGGTCGGGGACGCGACGCGCATGCGGGATGACGATCGCCACGCCGAGGATCGCGCCGTCGGCGTGCTCGCCCCAGACGAACGGCAGCGGGACGATCGCGCAGTGCGGTTCGCTGCCGCGCCCGGTGAGGATCGGCGGCGCCTCGCCCGCGCTCCCGGGCTCCCCGTAGGCGCCGAGCAGCGCGACGCGCACGGCACGAGCCAGCAGGTAGGCGGCGGGCGCCTTGGGCCGCAGCTCGCTGCGGTCGCGGTCGACGGCGAGGACGATCGCCTCACCCCACCACCCGGGGTCGACCACCTGCTCACCGGCGCCGCGCGTGTGCCGGTAGCCGATGCGACGCCCGATGGCGATCTGCGGCACCATGCCGCCGCTTTGCAGCTTGTCGCTCGTGGCGCGCCGCGCGTCCTGGCGCAGGTCGAAGGCGGCGATCGTCAGGCGGTCCGGCACGCGCACGTCGACCCCGCTGCCGAATGCCTGGCCGCCGCCGACCGGCTCCCAGGCGCCGTGCGGCTCGACGAGCGGCACGTCGGAGACCTCGACGAGCACCGGCGAGCGCGACGTGCCGAGGAACACGACATCGGCGGCCAGTCCGCGCAGTCGGTCGAGCTCGGGCAGGCCGAGCGTGAGCTCAGGCCATTGGAAGTGGACCGGTCGGTCCCCGAGCGCGACGCCGACCTTGCTCACGGCCGCGCGCTCGCGGCCGAGGTTGCGCGGGGAGAGCGCTCTGTCCACGTAGTTGCGCGGCGCCCAGCGCGTGGCGCCGCGCAGCCGCACCGCCTCGGCTCCACGCCCCGGCGCGTCGTCGATCGGCTCGCCCACAGCCACGCTCTCGGGCGCACCGATGGTCGGTGACGGCGCCTCGCAGAGGCGTGCGATCAGCGCCCGGTCGAGATCGGGCTCGGCGCCGGGACGTTCATGTGCCGCGGCCAACAGCGCGCCGACGAGCCGCAACGGGCTCGGCGGCCACTCGGGCTGCTCGGCCGACTGGGCGGCCTGCCCGTGGTAGACGCCGAGCGGGAAGCGAACCGTGATCCGCAGCATGGCGTGCGACTCTCAGCTTCTGGCGGCGCTCGCGGCGACCGCTCTGTCCACCATGCCGTTGAGTCTCGCTCCGGCGCGCAGATGGACGCTGCGGTCGGTGACGCCGACGCGCCCGACCGCGTCACGGAACAGCTGCTCCGCCTGACCGACCCCGAGCGCGAAGGGTTCGCGCGATCCGTCCGCGCCGGCGAGCGTCAACTGCAACTCACCCTTCGGCACGAGTGCGCAGCGGGCACGCAGGTCCCATCCGGCGGCAGCGCGCAGCTCGAGCGCGTAGAGCGCGAGCAGGGCGAGCAGCGTGCGCGCCTCGACGGGGTCGTAGCGGGCGAAGCCCAGCCGGCGCAACGAGGCGAACGACAGGAAGCCCAGATAGCGCGCCTCGGTGATGGCGACGCCGCCGTTGAAGCCGTTAGCTCTCTTGTCCGAGCCGTTCTCCCGGTAGGGGACTCTCTGCTGCGGAGGGATCGAGCTGAGTCCCTGTCTCGAAAGTCTCTCCGCGTCTCTCGGAAGGTCGCTGGCTTCGCCGAGATTGAGCGGGTCTCTGCGCGCCGCGAACTGCGCCTGCTCGACCGGGTCGATGCCGATCAGGCTCGTCGTGAGGCTGCGACCGATGCGCAACTGGCCGTAGGGGCCCTTACGGTGCGAGTCCCATGCGCCGAGCAGGAGGTCGTGGGCCGACGTCTCGAGGACGACGTCGATGGCGCCGATGTGTGCGAGCGAGAGCTCGCGCCCCTGCTCGGACTGCTCGAAGGTGCCGTCGCCGTTCGAGCCTGCGGACAAACGCATCCATGCGTCAAATATTCGGTGGGGTGTGTCCAGAGTGGTGATCGTGATCGGCTCGCCGTCGGTGGGCTCGACCGTCGTGTCTGAAAGGGGCAGCGGGTAGCGGCCCGCGCGGTGCAGCTCGAGCAGCACCTCCTCGAGCCGGTTGGCGGCCGAGCCGACGCTGTCGAGCTCGATGACGGGGCGCGGTATGTCCTCGCCGTCGAGGTAGCGCGGATGGATCTCGAGCCGGCCCTCGTACGACGGCGGCTGCACCGGCAGTCCCCCGGCGGGGCTGAGGTCCTGGCGGATCTCGATGCCCGCAGGGCGCGGCGCCGACGGATCGTCGGAGAGTCCCGCGCGCAGCGCGGCCAGCAGATCCAGCGTCATCTCAGCTCCTTGCGGTCGCGAGTGCGGCGCGTCCACAATCGTGAGCGTTTCTTGAGCGCACGAGCTTGTTCTTCACGTCTGAACCGTCCCCTTCAAGGAGGGATCGGGGTCAACGGAGCGCGGCATGTGCCGCGAAAGACGAGACCCATGGTGCGCTGGGCGAGACCGACATCACTTCAACGAGGCCGGGCGGAAGCCCGGAAACGGGCTCAGAACGCCTCCAGCTCCCAATTCGGCGTCAGCAGCGGCTGGAACCCGACGGGTTCGGCCTGCCTGCTCTCGGGGGCATCGCTCGCAGCGGCTCGGCTATCCGGCTCGGCATGCGTCTCCGTGACTGTCTGGTCCACTTCCACATGCTGCGCGACGAGCGTCAGGCGGGTTCGAATCTGTCGCGTCATCCGCGCTCCTGTTCGACGTAGGTCTAGCTAAGACGCTAACGAACAGCTAGGACAGCACCGGCAACCCTCCGGTAGCAAGAAACGCCTTACGCCCACGATTTCGTCATAACCGCCTCCTTACGCCGACGATTTCGTCACAATCGTGAGGTATGGCGCGTCCAACGACCACGTTTTCGCTCGCGGACCAGCCGGAGGTCTTCTTCTCGACGACGGCCACGTCGCGGGCGATCCGCCGCCTTCTCGCCGCCGGCGAGATCAGGCACGTCGCCGGCCGGTTGTACACGCGCAACGTCTCCGACCCGCTCGAGGCGGTCGTCCGCCGGCGCGTGTGGGACATCGCGGGCGGCTACTTCCCCGGCTCGACGATCGTCGACCGCACGGCGTTCGAAGCCGCTCCCGCTGACCCGGACGGCGCGGTGTTCCTGTGCGGCCCGACCCGACGCGTGGTGCGCCTGCCGGGGGTGGTGCTGCACTGCCGGCGCGGCCCAAGCCCGGCCGAGGGCGATCTGCCGTTCCTCGGCGGTGACCTCCACCTCAGCTCATGGCCGCGCAAGTTCCTCGACAACTTGCGCCCCACTCGCGCGCGCAATGGTGGCGCCCGCCGGACGCTCACCGCCACCGAGTTGGAGAACGAGCTGCAACGGATCCTCGTCAGCCAGGGAGATGCCGGCCTGAACAGACTGCGCGACGAGGCCCGCCGGCTCGCCGGACCGCTGGGCGCCGAGGCGGAGCTCGCACGACTCGACGCGCGCATCGGGGCGCTGCTCGGAACGCGCACCGCCAAGCTCGCGAGTCCGCGAGCGCGCGCGGCACGTGTCGGGCTCGGATGGGACGACACCCGGCTGCCGCTGTTCGATGCGCTGCTCACGGCGCTCAACGGCCACGTGCCCTTCGACCGTCCGGAGCGCCCGGCTCACGCAGGACCACCCTTCGCGTTCTTCGAGGCCTACTTCTCCAACTACATCGAGGGCACCGAGTTCCTCGTCGAGGAGGCGGAGGCGATCGTCTTCGGCGGCGCGATGCCGGCCGACCGCCCGGCGGACGCCCACGACGTGCTCGGCACCTACGACGTCGTGGCGGACGCCCGGTTGCGCGCGCAGACGCCCACGGACGCGTCGTCGCTCGAGGAGCTGCTCAAGACGCTGCACCGCCGCATCCTGTCCGCGCGCCCGGAAGCCGCCCCCGGCGAGTACAAGACCGCCCCGAACCGCGCCGGGGCGACGCTGTTCGTGGCGCCGCAGCTCGTCCGCGGCACACTGGCCCACGGCTTGGAGCGCTATCTCGCGTTGCCGCCCGGCTTCCAGCGTGCGGCGTTCGCGATGTTCCTCGTCGCGGAGGTCCACCCGTTCGCCGACGGCAACGGCCGCGTGGCGCGTGCACTCGCGAACGCGGAGCTGTCGGCGGCGGGTCAGCAGCGGCTGATCGTGCCGACCGTCCTTCGCGACGACTACGTCAACGCGTTGCGCGCTCTCTCCCACCACGCGAACGCGACGCCGCTGATCCGCGTGCTCGACCGCACGCAGGACCTCTGCGCGCAGCTCGACTGGCGCGCTCTCGAGGGCGTGCATCGACGGCTCGGCGATCTCCACGCCTTCGACCCACCCAGTTCCGGCGTGCGTCTGCGGCTGCCAAGCGAGTTGCGCTGAGCGGCCACCGCGCGTGTTAGGAGGTCCGCTCACGACACCGTCGAAGTACTGAAACGCTGTCGTTCGATAGAACTCCGGTGACCGCAACCGCCCTTCCCGACCTCGTCCCGGC
>DATHEP010000092.1:0-2129 GCA_035318525.1 Conexibacter sp. | reverse complement strand
CGCCGCGATCGACGAGCTCGCCCGCCAACTGGAGGAGGTCATGCAGCGGCTGCAGGCCGCGCTCGACGCCGAGCGGCCGCTCTTCAGAGCGCACAACACCGACCCGATCGCGCTGCTGCCGGTGCGGCTGGAGACCCGCTTCGCCGACGCCTCGACGATCCAGGTGCGCGTCTATCCCGACGACCTGCACATCGACGCGTTCGACCCGCGCCTCACGCGCGCCGAGCTGCGCGCCGCACGCGCCTACTGGAGAAAGCCCGGGGAGGCGGCCTGGCAGGAGCTGCTCGGCCGCCTGAGCCCGGCGCGCGCCGCCTGGGCCGCGCGCGCGACGCGGCCCGGCGCGCCCGAGCCGAGACTGCGCAGATCGGGGCAGCGGCGCGCGCCCCAGATCTCGACGCTGCCGACGCACTGGCGCTTCATCGGCCTCGTCGGCGGCGAGACGGTCGTCGACAAGCCCGGCAGACAGATCCCGTCGCCGCTGCCGCTCGGCGTGCTGCTGCCCGACGCACCAGGCGCGAACCGCAGACACGCGACCTGGCTGTTCGACTTCAGAGCCGCGCAGCAGGTCGGGATGGCGACCACGCTGCGGCTGCCGGCCGGCGTCGACCACCTCGACGAGCTGTTCGTGATCGGCGTGCAGCGCAGCAGCGCGGCGGACGCCACGCAGCGGCTGCGCGACACGCTGCTGGGGCACACGTTCGGCGGCGGACTCGGCTTCCTGGCGCCCGACACGCCGACCAACAACACGCCGCAGAGCCGCTCCGGCTGGTCCTCGCGCCCGCAGCCGCGCCCGCCCGCGCGCAGACGCCCGAGACTCGCGCCGGGCAGCGACGCGGCGCGGCTCGTGTCCGCGCTCGGGCTGCCGCAAGCCGCGTTCCTCGCCGAGCTCCCGGGCGCCGGCGACACGACCGAGCAGGCGCTGGCCGGGCTGACGCTGCTGAGCTGGGGCGCACTCGGGCAGGGGATCGTCGACGGCGCCCACGCCAACGACCTCGTCACGCTCGAGAGCCAGCCGTTCAACGTCGACGCGTGGCGGTCGGTGCGCGACCACCTCGTCGCGTACGTGCGCAGCCGCGGGCCGCTGCCGACGATCCGCGTCGGCAAGCAGCCCTACGGGATCCTGCCGGCGACGAGCCTCGACGAGTGGGAGGCGCGCCTGACGCAGGGGCCGACGACGCTGATAGTCCCCTGGCTGCTGCGCCTGCGCCACCACTGGCGCGCGGCGCTCGCGCCCGGTTGGGTCCCGCGCGTGACCGACGGCAACCCCGCCGACGGCGTCGCCGTCGACGTGCTGTCGCGGCTGCCCGTCGCGAGCGACCTCGTCGTGCGCCGCCTGCTGTCGCCGCGCGCCGCGAAGCTGAAGCTCGGGCCGCGCTCGTCGGGCCCGGTGCTGTCGGTCGGCGGGATCCACCCGGGCGCGAACGTGCGCTGGACGGTCCCGACCGAGCTGACGAGCAACCTGTCGTTCACGGGCAACGCGACGAGACCAAACTACACGCTCGTCAGAAAGCGGCTGGACCCGGACCCCGCCGGCTACACGAAGGTGCTGAGCGCCAGCCGCGAGCTGTGGCGCGACGCGCTCGCGGTCGTCAGAGGCAGACTCTCGCACGCCGAGTACAAGCGGCGCTGGCCGATCGACTTCCTCAGAGAGCTTCCGACGGGCGGGCGGCGCGACACGATCTTCGAGATCGTCAGCGAACCGGCGCCACCCGGCCTGTTCGCGGCGATGCTGCATCCGAACAACTGGCTCGCCTGGCCGGAGGGCGACGGCGGCGAAGGCGACCCGTTTCGCGAGGCGCTCCAGCTGCCGCAAGCGGTCGACGACCTCGTGACCGGCCAGGACGCAGAGACGGCACGCGCGTTCGCCCGCAGAGGCGCCCGACAGGCGCGCACGGTGATCGACGCGATCGCGGCGCTCGAGGAGACGCCAGCCGGGCGGCGCCTGCCGCTCGCGATGGAGGTGCTCGACGTCTACTCGCACCGGCTCGACGCGTGGATCACCTCGCTCGCGACGCGCCGCCTGCTCGCGATGCGCGAGCGGAGAGAGGCGACCGCGACGCGCATCGGCGGCTACGGCTGGGTCGAGAACCTGCGCCCCGACCCCGCGACGGCCGAGATCGACGGCTACG
>DATHEP010000091.1:0-2610 GCA_035318525.1 Conexibacter sp. | reverse complement strand
GCGCTGGGCGCGATGCGCGCCTTCATCAACGCCGGCAAGGACCCGTCCAAGGTCTACATCGGCGGTCAGGACGGCGGCTTCGAGGCGCTGCAAGCGATCCAGGACGGCGGCTTCTACAAGGCCAGCGCCGCGCTCTCGCTGCGCGACATCGGCCGCGCGGTCGTCGACCTCAACGCCGAGCTGCTGGATGCTGGCGGCGGCGAGAGAGACGTCGACGTCCCGATCAAGCTGATCGCCCAGGACCGCACCGAGCACCTGGAGCAGGCGCTGACGGAGTGGAGACAGGCGCAGTGACCGTCGAGCTGCGCGGACTCGTCAAGACGTACGGCGCCGTCCGCGCGCTGCGAGGCGTGAGCCTGACGATCGAGCCGGGCAGCGTGCATGCGCTGCTCGGCCCGAACGGCGCCGGCAAGTCGACGCTGATCGGCTGCATGAGCGGCGCCGTGCGCCCGGACGCGGGCGAGGTCGTGCTCGGTGGGACCGCTCACGCCGCGCTCACGCCGCGCGCGGCGCTCGCCGCCGGCGTGTCGGTCATCTACCAGAAGTTCAGCCTCGTCGGGGCGCTGTCGGTGGAGGACAACGTCTTCCTCGGCACCGAGCTGACGCGCTGGGGGCTGCGCCGCCGCCGCGAGCAGCGGCGCGCGACGGGCGAGCTGCTCGCCCGTCTGCAGCGGCCGTTGCCCGCGTGGGCGCCCGTCGCCTCGCTGCCGATCGCCGATCGCCAGCTCGTAGAGATCGCAAAGGCGCTGCGGCATGGGAGCCAGGTGCTCGTGTTCGACGAGCCGACGGCCTCGCTGAGCCAGCGAGAGGCGCAGGCGCTCGCCGAGCAGATCCGCGCCCTGCGCGGCGGCGGGATGCACATCCTCTACGTCACGCACCGGCTCGACGAGGTGCTGGAGCTGGCCGACCACGTGACCGTGCTGCGCGACGGCGCGGTCGTCGCGTCGCGCCCGGTCGCCGGCATGTCGAGCCACGAGCTCGTGCGCGCGGTGACGGGGATGGACGACGTGCCGGCCGCCGCGTCGCCGCCACCGGCCGCCGGGCGGCGGCTGCTGGAGCTGCGCGACGCCGCCGCCGACGCGCTCGGGCCGCTCTCGCTGACGCTGCGCGAAGGCGAGCTGCTCGGGATCTTCGGCATGCTCGGCAGCGGGCGCACGGAGCTGCTGGAGACGCTGTTCGGGCTGCGCCCGCTGCGCGGCGGGCGGATCGAGTTCGAGGGGCACGAGCTGGGCCGCGGCGGACCGGCCGCGCGGATCGCGCGCGGGATCGCGCTCGTGCCCGCCGAGCGCGTTCGCCAGAGCCTCTTCATGAGCCTCAGCGCGCTCGAGAACGTGCTGCTGCCGTCGCTGCGCGCGCTCGCCGTGCGGCTGCTCGGGCTGCGTCGCCCGCGCGCCGAGCGCCGCCGCTTCGACGCCGTCGCCGGGCAGTTGCGCCTCACGCCGGCGGCGCCGCGCACGCCGGCCGCGTCGTTCTCCGGCGGCAACCAGCAGAAGCTCGCGCTCGGCCGCTGGCTCGTGCGGCCGGAGAAGCTGCGCGTGCTGCTGCTGGACGAGCCGACGCAGGGCATCGACGTTGGCGCGCGCGCGGAGCTGTACCGCATCCTCGAGCGGACCGCCGCCGAGTTGCGCTGCGGTGTCGTCTTCACCTCCTCCGAGCCGGAGGAGATCCTGCGGCTCGCGCATCGCGCCCTCGTGCTCGAGCGCGGCCGCGTCGTCGCCGAGCTGAGCGGCCGGCAGATCACCGAGGAGGCGCTGATGACCGCGGCCAACGCCCAGCAGCTCGATCAGGGGTGCGTGTCGTGACCGAGACCGCCGCCGTCGCCGTGCAGGAACCGGAGCCGCCGGCCGCGGAGCAGGCCGCGGCGCGCGGGCGCGGCCTGCTGCTCGTCGAGCTGACGCTGCGCTACGCGCTGCTGCTCGGCCTCGTCGCGATGGTGGTCGTGTTCGCGACGACCGCGCGCGGCTTCCTCGAGATCGGCAACTTCAAGGACATCGCGCTGGCGAGCAGCATCGTCGCGATCATCGCGGTGCCGAGCGCGCTGCTGATCCTCAGCGGCTACATCGACCTGTCGGTCGGCTCGAGCCTCGCGCTCGGGGCGATGGTCGCGGGGATCCTGATGTCCGACGGCACGAGCCCGTGGCTCGCGGCGCCGGTCGGGATCGCCGCCTGTGCCGCCGTCGGGCTGCTGAACGGCGTGCTCGTGTGCGGCTTCGGGCTGTCGTCGATCGTCGTGACGCTCGGCACACTGACGTTCGTGCGCGGCCTCGCGCTGTCGATCGACTCGAGCACCGTCTTCGGCTTCCCCGACGGGTTCACGGAGCTGGGTCGTGCCGACGTGCTCGGCGTCCCGTTCCTGGCGCTGGTCGCGGGGATCGTCTTCCTGCTCGGCTGGGTGTTCCTCGAGCGCACGAGCTGGGGCCGGCACGTGCACGCGATCGGCGTCAACCGCGAGGCGGCGTTCCTGTCGGGCGTCGCCGTGCGCGCGCTGCCGTTCTGGCTGTTCGTCGCGACCGGGGCCGCGGTGGGCCTGGCGGCCGTGCTGTACGCCGCGCGCATCGCGAGCGTGACGCCGGCGATCTCCGGCCTCGCGCTCGAGCTCGACGTGCTGAC
>DATHEP010000090.1:0-3832 GCA_035318525.1 Conexibacter sp. | reverse complement strand
GTCGCGGGCGCGCTGGCGGCGGGGATCGAGCCGCTGCTCGTCGTGCGGGAGGGCACGGAGCCCGACGCGCCGCCGCCGGCCGGGGTGCGGACGCTCGCGACGCTGCAGCCGCTGCTCGAGCTGCTCGACCCACGCGCGGAGGCGGGCGGGGCGGACGGCGGCCGTATCCTCAGGCCATGAGCAGCGCCTCGTCCTACGGCTCGTGGCTGCCGCCGGCGACCGATCCCGCGCACGCGCCCGAGCCGCCGACCGCGGCGCGCTGGGCGCCGTGGACCGCCTGGGTCGCGCTGCTCGCCGCGTTCGGGATCGCGATCCTCGGCGCGATCGTCGTCGGCATCGTCGGGGCGATCTTCGGCGCGAGCTTCGACGACCCGCCGCCGGCCGTCAACATCGTCGCGACGTTCATCCAGGACGGCGCGTTCATCGGCGCGGCGCTGCTGTTCGCCTCGCGTGCGGGGACGGTCCTGCCGGCGCAGTTCGGCCTCTCGCGCGTGCGGCTCCGGACGGCGCTCAAGTGGACCGCGATCGCCTACGTGGGCTACTGGCTGCTGGCGATCGCGTGGGCGGCGCTGATCGGGATCGACGAGCAGGACTCGCTGCCCGACAGCCTCGGCGTCGACGAGAGCACCGTCGCGCTCGTCGCCGTCTGCGTGCTCGTGACGGTGGTCGCGCCGATCGCGGAGGAGGTCTTCTTCCGCGGCTACTTCTTCGGCGCGCTGCGCAACTGGCGCGGGCCGTGGCCGGCGGCGCTGATCACGGGCCTCGTGTTCGGCGGGATTCACGCCGGCTCGGCCGAGCCCGAGTTCCTCGTCCCGCTGGCGATCCTCGGCGTCGCGCTGTGCGTGCTCCGCTGGAAGACGGGCTCGCTGCTGCCGTGCATCGCGCTGCACGCCGTCAACAACGCGCTCGCGTTCAGCGTCGCCGAGGACTGGACCGTGGGGCAGGGCGCGCTGCTCGTCGTCGGCGCGACGTCGGTCGCGCTGCTGGCATGTCGGCCGTTCCTCGGGCCGCGTCAGCAGCGGGCATGACGCCCGCCCGCTCATCTAGCATCTGCCGCCTCATGCCTCGTCGGGTCGCCTGCTCGTTCGTCGCCGTCGCGCTGCTCGCTTTTCCCGCGGGCGCGCTCGCGGACGACGGCGCCGCCGCGCCGGTGGACGCCACCGCGACGGTCGTCGCGAAGGCGAGACCGAGAGCGAGATCACGCCCGAAGGCGCGGGCGCCCGAGGCGACCGGCCGCATCGGCCTGCGCGTCGCCGGCGCGCATTCGGTGAACGGGCGCCTGCTGGCGCTCGCCGGCCGGCGGCTGCGGATCGACGGTCGGATCGTGCCGTACGTGAGAGGCGAGCACGTGAGCGTCCGCATCTGGCGCGGCCACAAGCTGCTCAAGCGCGTCACGGTGAGACCGAAGCCGACGCGCACGCGACGCACAGCGACCTTCAGGGTGCGGCTCACGCCCGAGAGAAGCGGCGACCTGCAGGTGTTCGCCGTGCACGAGAGAAGCTCACGGCAGCGGCGGCTCCTGAAGCGGACGCCGCTGACGGTCGTCACGCCAACGGCCGGACCCGGTGCTCGCGGTCCGTTCGTCGCGCTGCTGCAGCAGCGGCTCGCCGCCGTCGGCTACGCGACGCCGCGCAGCGGCATGCTCGACGCGGCCACGCAGCGCGCGGTCCTCGCCTTCCGCAAGGTGAACGGGATGGCGCGCATCTCGTCGCTCGACCCGCTGATCATCGACCGTCTGATGCGCGGTGTCGGCGGCTTCAAGGTGCGCTTCCCGCAGCACGGCCGCCATGTCGAGGCGCACCTCGGCCAGCAGGTGCTCGCGCTGATCGACAGAGGCAAGGTCCAGCGCGCCTACATCACGAGCTCCGGCACGTCGGTCACGCCCACCGTCCTCGGGTCGTTCCGCTTCTACATGAGAACGATCGGCACGAACGCGAAGGGCATGGTCGACTCCAACTACTTCATCCGCGGCTACGCGATCCACGGGTACGTCGACGTGCCGACGTACCCCGCCAGTCACGGCTGCCTGCGCGTCCCGATCCCCGACGCTCGGTCGATCTACGACTGGGTTCGCATCGGGGATCGCATCGACGTGTACTACTGAGCGACAGGGCGGCGGCGCAGCGCGTCGAGGCCGCCCTGCAGGAACGCCAGCGCCTCGTCGAGCACTGCGACGGCCTCCTCGCCGGCCGGCTTGCGGGCGTCCTCCTCGCTGTGCCTGCCGAGCGCGTCGAGCGCCGCGACGGCGGCGGCGGCCACGAGGTGGGGGCGCAGCGAGTCGGCCGGGGCGTCCAGGTCCTCCGCGACCGCCTGTGCGAGCACGGCCTCGAAGCGCGCGAGGTTGGCGCGCTCGTGCGCCTCCAGCGTCGGCGTCGCGGCGACGAGCCGGCGCCGTGCGAGGTCCTCCGCCTCGAGCACGTCCTCGCGTTCGGCGATCCAGTCCAGCAGCCATGCGCGCATCGCGACGAACGCCGTCTCGCCGGCCGGGCGCGCGTGCAGGCGCGCGCTGAAGGCGACGAAGGCGGCGTCGAAGTCGTGGAAGACGACTGCCTCCTTGGAGCGGAAGTAACCGAAGAACGTGCGCGGCGCGATCTCGGCGCTCGCCGCGATGTCGTGGATCGTGGTGCCTTCGAAGCCTCGCTCCGCGAACAGGTCCATCGCGACGCGGACGATCGTCTCGCGCGTGCGCTGCTTCTTGCGCTCGCGCAGTCCCATGCTGCACGCGGGCGCTCTCTCCAAAGTCGCCATGCAAGGATGAAGCTACCGCTACGTCACAGTTGCTGCAAACTCGCACTGACACCAAACTTGCACTCGACGCAAGATTTGCTACCGTGCCGCCGCAATGTCACGCGCCCTCGCCCGTCTCGCCCGCACGCTCACGCATCACTGGAAGCGCAGCCTCCTCGGCGCGCTCGTGACGGTGATCCTGCTCGGCATGGTCGCCGGTGCCGCCGGCCCGGCGGCCGACGACTGGGACGTCCCGGGCACCGAGTCGCAGCAGGCCTACGACCTCTTCCGCGACCACGCCCCCGCGCTCGCCGGCGCCGACTCGACGCTCGTCTTCAGCGTCGACGAGGGCAAGATCACCGAACCGGCGAACCGCGCCGCGGTCGAGGACGCGCTCGCGAGCGTCAGAGCGATCCCGAACGTCGCCGAGGTGGGCGACCCGTTCGCGTCCGGCGGCGCGATCGCCCCCGACGAGCGACTCGCGTCGGTCGACGTGCGCTACTCGATCGAGCCCGGCGACCTCGAGAAGGAGGACGGGGAGCGCCTCGAGGCCGCCGCCCGCACCGCCGAGAGAGGCGGCGTCGACGTCGCCGCGCGCGGCATCGTGATCGACATGGGCCAGCAGCAGGAGGCCCCGGTCGGCGAGCTGGTCGGCGTCGCGATCGCGATCCTCCTGCTGACGCTGCTGTTCCGCTCCGGCGCCGCGATGGGCGCGACGCTGGTCGGCGCACTGATCGGCGTGATGGTCGGCCAGATGCTGATCGCCGCGCTCTCCAAGCCGCTCGGCCTGCCCGACTTCGCCGCGGTCATCGCCATGATGCTCGGCCTCGGCGCCGGCATCGACTACGCGCTGCTGATCATCGCCCGCTTCCGCGAGCAGCTCGCCGCCGGCGACAGCGTCCGCGACGCGTCCGCCAAGTCCGCCGCGACCGCTGGCGCGTCGGTCGTCGCAGCCGGCCTGATCGTGATGGTCGCGATCGCCGGCCTGCTCGTCGTCGGCATCCCCGCCATCGGCAAGATGGGCGTCGCGGCGGCGATCGGCGTGTTCGCCGTCGTCATCTCGGCGCTGTTCGTGCTGCCGGCGTTCATCGGGGCGTTCGCGAAG
>DATHEP010000089.1:0-2682 GCA_035318525.1 Conexibacter sp. | reverse complement strand
CGTTCTGGACGGCCAGTCGTGCACGCTTTCGGCGTCTCGGGGAGGAGGGGGACGGGGCAGGCGCTCAAGAGAAGCGGGCCTTGGCGGTGTGTAAACGACGTGCTCGCCTGCAGGCCGCAGTACCGCACGCGCCACGCTCGGGACGCGTAGCAGCACGTTTCCAGTCGCGGCCGCCATACGCATCGGGCCGTCGTCCCAAAGGATCCGCATCCCTTCGATTTTGCGTAGGGGCCGATGGACAGTCCGGGGGGAGACTCAGCGGCGTCGAGGCGGCTCGTGTCCGACCATGACCTGCAGCTGTGGGAACCGATCGTAGAGCTCGCGAAGACCGGCGAGCGAGCGGATCGCCGCCTCCTGATCATCGACGCCGGGGCTGGGCCGTATGCGGTGCTCGAACTGCGCGTGGTATGCGCAGGCGTCACCGGTGATCAGCACCGGGCCGGACTGGGCATTGACCAAGTACGACACGTGATTCGGTGAATGCCCGGGCGTCGAGATCGCCCAGATCGAGCCGTCGCCGAGCAGATCGAGCACGCGCTCGAAGGGCGGCAGCGCGTGAGCTTCGTCGAAGTCCAACGCGTAGAGGGGCCTGCCGTCGAGGTGGTCGCCAATCATCGCCTTTTGCATGAACGTGACTTCGCCTCGCCCGAACACCGCGGGCACTCGAGCGGGGAGGTCGACGAGCCCCGAGGTGTGGTCGCCGTGCAGGTGGGTGAGGAACACGGCTCGCGGCGAGATGCTGCGCGATCTGAGCTGCGACGCGACGTCGGCCCCGTCCGTGCTGCGGCTTTCGGCACCGAACAGCGCGAGGATCAGTCGCAGCAGGCCCGTGTAGTTGCCGCCCTCGTGGGCGAACGTGCGGGCGAGGCCGGCGTCGATCAGGTAGTCGCCCTCGGTCGAGTGATGCACCCAGTAGGCCGACACCGTGCTCGGCGTATGATGGTCACCTAGCTCATCGATGTTGGGATCGCTCTCGTCCAGGACCACGAGACGATCACCATCGACGGTGCCGGTGAGCAGGACCTCGACGGTGACCGGTCGCGGTCGCGCGAGGATCTCCTCCCAGGTGGTCGGCCGCTGCACGGGCAGCGGGTAGGCGGCGACATCGAGCGAGCCAAAGCCAGCGGCCACGAGTATGAGCACCGCGCCGAACACCAGCGTCGCGCCGAGTGCCGCGTATCCCAGGAGTCGGCGGCGTCGTTCGGTACGTCGCGCAGTTGCGCCCTCGTCGGAGTCCATGGGTCGAGGCTGCGCCAAACAGCTACATCACCCAAATGCATGATTGGTATAGTGATACATGATCATGAATCATTCTCGACCGAACCGCGCGAGCTCCGAGCCCCGGCTCGAGCAAATGAACCTCAACTTGCTGCTCGCGCTGCACTGGCTGTTGGTCGAGCGAAGCGTCACGCGTGCGGCGGTCCGCCTTGGCGTGACGCAATCGGCGATGAGCCGCAGCCTCGGCCAACTCCGCGAGTGGTTCGACGATCCGCTGCTCGTCCCCGCGGGTCGCAAGATGCTGCTCACGGCTCGCGCCGCAGGGTTGCGCGAGCCGCTCACGGCCAGCTTCGACGGGCTCCGCGGGCTCCTTCGCCCGCCGCAGGCGTTCGACCCGGCCACTGCGACGGGGACCGTGCGCATGGCCGCGACCGAGCACGCGCTCGGAGCCGTCGTCCACGAATTCGTCGGGCGACTGATGCGACGCGCACCGCTGCTCGACGTGCAGATCGAACCCGCCGGTCGCGACGTCTTCTCGCAGCTCGCGGCTGGCCGGTTGGAGCTCCTCGTCGTGCCCAAGGTCGGCCGCCTGCCGGAGGAGCTGCGGGCCGCGGACCTTCTCCACGAGCGCTTCCGCAGCATCGTGCGCCAGGATCACCCCGTCGCCCAGCGGAAGCTAACGCTGCGGCGCTTCTGTGCGCTCCAGCACGTGGTCGTCTATCCCCTCGGTGGCGACGCCGACAGCCTCGTGAGCCGCATGCTTACGCAGCGCGGCCTCGAGCGGCACGTCGCGGTCCGCGTGCCGTACTTCGAGAGCGCCCTGAGGATCGTGGCCGAGACCGATTTCATCGCCACGATCCCCGCTGCGCTCAGCAACCCCACGTACTCGGGCACCGGGAGCCGACGTCGGCCGGCGCTGGTGTGTCTGGAGCCGCCGGTGGCCATTCCCGGTTTCGTGCTTCAGGCGGTCTGGCATCGCCGACACGACGACGATCCTCTCCAACGCTGGCTCCGGGATCTGCTCGAGTCGATACCCGACAAATAGGTCGTAAGTCCTCGCCGTGGCCTAAGGATTGATCACATCTTTCGAAGCGCCTCGGGGAGCAGCGAGGCTGAGCCCTTCAGCCAACAAGTTCAGCTTCCTGAGCCCGCGCTTGAGCACCAGCCAGCCAGGCGGCCCGTTGTTGCGGAGGTGGACGCCGAGCCGCGCAAGGTCAGCGACTATGTCTCCGACAGTAAGGTCGCCGTCGTCTCGTCCCCAGGTGGCTCGTGGAGCAGGCGTTCGCCAACAGGTGGAGCAGGCGTTCGCCAGCAGGGACGGTCCTCGATAGTTGCCTAGTTTGGCAGAGCCTAGGCTGGGCCGACCAACCAGAACGAGACGGTCGCGTAGGACGCCTCGGCGCAGACATTTCAACGGATTCGCGCCGGAGCAACAATGGAACTATCGAGGACCGTCCCTATCTG
>DATHEP010000088.1:0-2471 GCA_035318525.1 Conexibacter sp. | reverse complement strand
TGTCCGCCGCGCCGATCGTGCGTTCCGTGTAGAGGGCGTGCGCGAGCCAGACGACGATCGCTCCCGCCGCCGCGCATCCGGCTGCGATGCGCCGCGCGCGCGTCTCGCGCGTCCAGCGGATCAACGACGCCCGCAGACGCGCGTCGCCGACCGCCCAGACGAGCGCGGCGGTGGCCCCAGCCGCCACGATCAGCGTCGTCGTCGTGAAGAAGCCGAGGAGGATGGGCGTTTCCTCGGGCGGATAGAGCGCTCCGAGCAGGCTCCGCTGCTGCTGCAGGAGGCACAGGACTGCGAATCCGACGACCGCCGCCTGGATCGCGACGACGAGCGCGTCGAGTCCCCGCCAGGCAGGCAGCGGACCTCGGCGCACGGCAGTGGCCGCGAGCGTCGCCAGCAACAGCGGTGCGGCGAGGGCCAGCAGGAAGCGCCCCTGCTCGACGGGCTCGGGGTGCACCTCAGACACGTAGTTGGACCAGAAGCGAACGTCGTCTGGCGCAAAGACCCGCTCCCCGAGCCACGGCCCCACCAGCACGATCGCCAGCACTGCGAGGATCGCCGTGGGCACGGCCGCGAGCCACGCCGTGTCGCCCGGCGCGATCGTGCGGGAAGACGTCGCTACGTGGGACGTCGCAAGCGCGCGTTCGTGCAGCCGACGATCCCCCTTCCTCGTAGGCATCCCCCGTGCCATCGGCTCATTTTACCGGTTTGCGGTGTGACGGCCGGTCGGCTGGGAAGGCGACGGCTGGCCGCAGACGCACGTCGCGGGGCGGCGTCGTCTCGATCTCTACGGCGTGCTCCGCGCTCAGTCAGCCCGCAGCAGATCGATCAGCGCCGGCCGCGTCGCAAGCCAGCTCGGGTAGCACGCCGCCGCCGCCCCGATCGCCAGCGCGAGCAGCGCGGCGACGAATGTCGCTCCGACGGCGGGGTGGAATCCGACGTGCCAGGCGAGCTGGTTCTCGATCCCGACCGTCATGACGAATCCCAGCGCGAGCCCCAGCACGACGGCGAGCGCGGCTCCCACCGCGGACATCGCGACTCCCTCCAGCACGACCGCGCCGGACAGCTTCCGGCCTTCCAGGCCCAGCAGGCGCTGGATCCCCTGCTCGCGGCGGCGCTCGAAGGTCACCGTCAGCATCGTGTTCAGGACGACCAGCGCCGCGATCAGGAGGGCGGCCAGTTGGGCGCCGCTCGCGAGCGAGAACACGCCGCGCAGCACGTCGAGCACGTAGTCCTCCATCTCGCTGCTCGTGACCACCGTCCCCGGCAGCGCGCGGTCGTCGAGGTAGCGCTGCACGCGGGCGGCGACGGCCGCTCGATCGGCGCCCGGCGCGAGCACCAGCGCGAAGCGGTCGGCCTTCTTGTCGGCCGAGAGGTCCTTGTAGACGGCGTGCTCGATGTAGAACGCGTCGGAGGACGCGAGGTCGTTGAACGTGCCGGCGACGCGGAACGATCTCACCCCGCGAACGGCCGGGAAGCGCGCGACGTCGCCGACCTCGAGGTCGTTCCGCCGCATCGTCAGCCGCGAGGCGACGATCTCGCCGCGGCGCACCGCCGCCACGAGCCGCCGATCGTCGATTGGCACGTCCCCGGTGATCTCGTCGCCCGCCCGTGCGGCCTCGGCTATCGGCCACGCGAGGACTCCCAGCTGCTTCGCGTCGCGTTCGAGCAGCAGCACGCGCATCGGGTACGCGGCGCGGACGCCGTCGATCCGCTCCAGCCGGCTCGCGAGCGCGGCCCGCAGCGGCTGGTCGGAGGCGAGCAGGCCCTCGCCGTTCCCGCGCACGTACAGCGGCGACGCGTACCACGTGGACGCCGCGCGGTTCACCTCGCGCTCGAACGATCCCAGTCCGCTCGCGCTGGCGACCACGAGTGCCATCGTCATGCCGAGCGCGCCGGCGGTGACGACGGTGCGGCCGGGCGCGCGCGCGAGTCCGTCCGCCGCGAGGCGGCCGCGGAGTCCGAACAGCCGCGACCACACCCGCCCGCTCGTGGCGGTCAGGCTTCCGACGAGGAACGGCAGCAACTGCACGGCTGCGGCGAGCGTCAGCACGAGCACCAGCCCGAGCAGGGCCGGCCGCGAGCCGACGGGCGCCAGGGCGACGACCAGGCCCGCGAGGACGAGCGTGAGGACGCCCGTCAGCGCGAGGCGGCGGGAGTTGACCGTGTGCGCGTGCGTCGCCGCGTAGGACGGCGCTGGGACGAGCGCGTCGATCGGCGTCATGCGCAGGATCCGCCGTGACGCGATCGCCGCGCCGACCATCGCCACCGCTGCGCCGCAGCCGACGCCGAGCAGCGCCTGCGAGGCAGTCAGTCGCAGCGAGCCGCTGGCCGTGATCGGCAGGACGCTCTGGTACACGTCTTCCGCTTGGCGGATCAGCTCGTGCGCGAGCAGGAAGCCGACACCGGTGCCGATCGCGCCGCCCGCGAGCCCGAGCACCGCCGCCTCGAGCACGAAGGCCGCGACGATCTGC
>DATHEP010000087.1:0-3778 GCA_035318525.1 Conexibacter sp. | reverse complement strand
ACTTTGCTGGAGCCGGCCGCTACGGGGCGAGCACCCTGAGATGGCCCCTGAGGTCGCATGAGCGAGCTGCTGGAGCGCGAGCGGGAGCTGGCCGAGCTCGACGCACTCATCGCGGAGACGTGCGCCGGCGCCGGCTGCCTTGCGGTGATCGAGGCGACCGCCGGGCTTGGCAAGACGCGACTGCTGCAGGTCGCCTGCCAGCGCGGTCGTGACGCCGGCATGCGAGTGCTGGTCGCGCGCGCCACGGAGCTCGAGCGCGACTTTCCGTTCGCGCGCGCGCGTCAGCTCTTCGAGCCGGCGCTCGCAGCGCTCGACGAGCCGGCGCGCAGCGCGCTGTTCGAGGGCGCGGCCGGCGCGGCGCGCGGTGCGCTCGGGATGCCTGAGGGCGGGACGTCCGGGGAGAGGACCATTGCCTCCGGCGGCGGCGGTCCCCCCGACGCGTTCGCCGTCCTCCACGGCCTCTACTGGTTGACCGCCGCACTCGCCGAGCAGCAGCCGCTGCTGCTCGCGGTCGACGACGCTCACTGGTCCGACGCGGCCTCGCTCGACTTCCTCGCCTTCCTCGTGCCGCGGCTGGAGGAGCTGCCCGTCCTGCTGGTGGTCGCCTGCCGGCCGGACGAGGCGGACGCCCCGAAGAGCCTGGCGCGGATCGCGACCGACTCGCTGGCGCGGCGGCTCACGCCGCGCGCACTCAGCCCCAGAGGAGCCGCGGCGCTGCTCGCCACGGAGCTCGAGCAGGAGCCGGAGAACGCGTTCACCGCGACGTGCCACGAGATCAGCGGCGGCAACCCCTTTCTGCTGCGCGAGCTGGCGCGCACGCTCGCCGCCGAGCAGATTCACCCCGCTGCCGCGCAGGTGCCGCGCGTGCGCGAGCTGGCGCCGGAGCGGGTGACGCGCACCGTTCAGCTGCGCCTCGCGCGGCTCTCGCCCGACGCGCAGGCGGTCGCGCGGGCCGTCGTCGTGCTCGGCGACGACGCCGACCACCGGCTTGCGGCCGAGCTGGCCGGGCTCGACGAGGAGGTCGTCGCGCGCAGCGCCGACGAGCTGCGCGCGGCCGCGATCCTCGACCCGCACGCAGCGCTCTGCTTCGTCCACCCGCTCGTGCGCACGGCGCTCGAGGCCGAGCTGCCGGCCGGCGAGCGCGCGGCGGCGCACGCGCGCACGGTGGAGCTGCTGCGGGCCCGCGGCGCGAGCGCGCAGCAGCTTGCCACCCACCTCGTCGCGACCGAGACGCGCGGCGAGCGCGCGACGGTCGAGACGCTGCTGGAGGCGGGCAGACAGGCGCTCGCGAGCGGCGCGCCGCGCTCGGCGATCGCGTACCTGACGCGCGCGCTGCGCGAGCCGCCGCCGGACGACCTGCGCGCCGCGGTGCTCGCTCCTCTCGTCACCGCCGGCATCCGCGCGCCCGACCCCGAGCTGTTCGCGGCGGTGCTGCCCGAGGTCCTCAAGGAGCTTGAGCGCGATCCCGGGCTGCGCGTTCGCTGGGGCGTCAAGGTGAGCGTGTGGATGATCTTCAACGGCCACGGCGCCGATGCGCGGTCGCTGCTGGAGCGTGGGATCGAGGTCGCCACGGAGCGGCGCGACGTCGAGGGCGCATTTCGCCTGGAGGCGCAGAGGACCCTGCTCGTGCGCCAGCCGGTCACCGACGTACGGGCGCGGCTCGCGCCGTACGGCGAGCGCGTCGAGCCGGACAGCGTGAGCGGGCGCCTCGTGGCGGCCTTCGCGTCGGAGTGGTGCGCGATCGACGGCACCGCGGCCGACGCGGTCGAGACGGCGCGTCGTGCGCTCGCGCGCGACGGCCGCATCTTCGCCGAGCAGCCGGAGTTCTTCGCGCCGGGGCGGCCGGTGATCACGCTGATCCTCGCCGACGAGCTGGACGCGGCCGAGCGCAGCGCTGCGCGGGCGCTCACGATCGCGCGAGAGCGTGGCGCCACGCCCGAGATCGCCGCCGCCTGGTGGATGAGCAGCGGAGTCGCGTGGGCCCGGGGCGATCTCGTCGCAGCCGAGGCAGACGTCCGTCAGGCGCTCGGCGTCGCCGGTCTCGGCGCGCTGCGGCTTGCCGAGCCGCCGTTGCGGGCCGTGCTCGCGTGCCTGCTCGTCTCGCGCGGGGAGCTCGACGCCGCCGAGGCCGAGATCGCGGCGAGCGGCATGACCGGCGAGATCCCGGACGTCTTCTGGCTCTCGTTCTCGTTGTACGCGCGCGGGCTGCTGCGCCTTGCGCAGGGGCGCACTGAGGAGGCCGCTGCGGACCTGCTGGAGCTGGAGCGGCGCGCGACCCGCTGGGGGGTGATCGGGATGCCGGCGCCTCCGGCGGAGATCTGCGCAGCGCGCGCCGTCGCCGCGCTCGGCGAGCGCGAGCGGGAGCGCGCGCGAGCGATGGCGGAGGCGGCGCTCGCCCACGCGCGGCACTGGGGCGCCCCGACCCTCGTCTCGCGCGCGTTGTGCACGCTGGCGATGACGGTCGACGGCGCCGAGCGGCTCGACGCGCTCGAGGAGGCGGTCGCCGTGCTCGACGGCTCACCCGCGCGGCTGGTGCGGGCAGAGGCGCTCACCGACCTCGGTGCAGCGCTGCGCCGCTCGCAGCGTCGCGTCGACGCGCGCCCGCCGCTGCGCGAGGGGCTCGAGCTGGCGCGTCGCTGCGGTGCCGGAGGGCTCGCCAAGCGCGCCTACGACGAGCTGGCGGCCACCGGCGAGCACGTCCGGCACTACACCCCGATCGGCGTCGAGTCGCTCACGCCAAGCCAACGACGCGTAGCGGAGCTGGCCGCGAGCGGCATGACGAACCGCCAAGTCGCGCAGGCGCTGTTCCTGACCGTCAAGACGATCGAGACGCACCTGGCCGCCGCCTACGACAAGCTCGGGATCCGCTCACGCCAGCAGTTGCCCGCCGTCCTGAGCGAGCCTTCCAGCGTGTCCTCAGCCGCCGGTTGACGTGTCGACGGCGGCGATGAGCGAGCAGTTCCGCCCTGCTCGCTTCGCGTCGTAGAGGGCCTTGTCGGCGCGACCGAGCAGCGCCGTAGACGCTTCGCCGTCCTCTCGGCGCGCGACGCCCGCCGAGCACGACTGCCCGCGAGGCGTGGCGGCTCGCAGCCGGTCCACGACGCGGCGCGCGGTCTCGAGGTCGTGCCCGTGCAGGAGCACGACGAACTCCTCGCCGCCATAGCGGGCGAGCATGTCGATCGGGCGCATCTCCGCGCGCCACGCCGCCGCCGCCTCCTTGAGGAGACGGTCTCCGGCTTGGTGTCCGTAGTCATCGTTGTAGGCCTTGAAGAGATCGAGATCGAGGATCGCCACGCACACCGGCTCGGTGTCGCGGATCGCCTGCTCGAGGCGCTTGTCCCATGCACGGCGGTTCGGCAAGCCGGTCAGCACGTCGGTCAAGGCGAACTCGGTCAGCCGTTCGAGCAGATCGGCGCGTTCGATCACGAACGCCGCCTCTGACGCCAGGAGGCGGATGAGCCCCCGCGTGCGGCGCTCGTCGGTCGGCGCGTCCTGCCAACCGGCGACGAGGACGCCCACGACGTCCTCACCGTGATGAACGGGCTCGAACAGAAGGGGGGGATCGGCGATGAACATGGCGCTGCGTGAGGTATAGGCCGCCATCGCCCAGGACGGGCCGCTCGTCGGCGTAAAGGTCAGCGGGGGAGGGCTCAGCCCGGCTCCGGCGGTCCAGGCGAGTGTGCCGTCGCCCTGGTCCTCGAGCAGCACGGCGAAGTGCGCGCCGCTCAGGTCGCAGGCGGCGGCGCAGATGCGCTCGCGGGCATCGGTGGTCAGCGAG
>DATHEP010000086.1:0-4556 GCA_035318525.1 Conexibacter sp. | reverse complement strand
GCGTAGAGCAGCTCGAAGACCGGGTCGGCGATCGCGTCGTGCGTGAGCGCGCAGCGGATGAAGTCGTGGACCAGATCGACTTCGATCTGGTCTCCCTGCCTGGTTGTTCGCATCGCCGCCATCGCCGTCCGTCCTCTCGCTTGCGGACGGCTGATCTACCTCGACCGCGGGCGATGCTCAAGTCGCGTGTGGCAACCGCAGTCCGCTCGCCGACCCGCCATAGCGCGGCCGGTCACCGCGTTTGGGCACCAGTGCCCAATCCCGCCCCGCAGAACCACCTCACAAGCCTTCGCCGCCCACGAAAAAAGACCCCGCTGTGCAGGGTCTTTCTCCGATGGAGCTAGGGGGACTCGAACCCCCGACCTCCTGGGTGCGATCCAGGCGCTCTCCCAACTGAGCTATAGCCCCGTGTGCTTGCCTGCGCTATCAGCGCAGACGCACCGGCCCCCGTAGTGTAACCGTGCCGGCCGTGGATCGGCTGGCACGGTGGCCGCCGCCACGCGGGCGACGCAGGCACCGCGGCATTTCGCATCCCACCGCCGGTAGCCTGCCCTCCACGGTGGTGATCAGGGGCGGATGAGCTTCCGGACGCGGCTGACGCTGTTCTTCGTGCTGATCGTCGTGGTGCCGATGATCGCGCTCGGCGTCGTGGTCGTGCGGCTCGTCTCGGAGAGCGAGCACGGCAAGGCGACCGCGCAGAACCGCGCCTCGACCGCCGCCGCGGTCTCCTCCTACGAACGGCTCGCCGCGAGGGGTGCCCGCGACGCGCGCGCGCTCGCGGCCGACGACGCGCTCCTCGCCGCGCTTGCCGCCGACGATCGCGTCGGCGCCCGCGCTCGCGTCCGCGAGCTCGCCGCGCTGATCGGCCTCGAGCGCATACGCATCGTACGCGCCGGGAGACTGCACTCCGACCTCGGCGACCCGGAGGCGATCGCCGGCGGCATGGCGCGGGTGCAACCCGCGGACGACCCGGCGGGCGCCTACACGATCGAGACCGCGAGCCTCACCGCCGATCGCTTCGCCCGCGGCACCTCCGTCCTCGGCGTGCGCACCCTGGTCAGACGCGACGGCGCACTGCTCGCCAGCACGCTCCCGGGCGAGGCGCTGCGTGACGTCGACACGGGAGACGAGCCCCTGCCCGACCACGGCACGGTCGAGCTCGGCGGCGTCGAGTACGCCGTCTCGACCTTCCGCGGCAGCGACTTCGGCGGCAGAGCGACGTCCGTCGTCGTGCTCACCGACGCGAGCGGCGCCGCCAGCGCAGCGACCCGCGGCCAGTGGATCGCCGTCGGCCTGCTCGTCCTCTTCCTGCTGCTCGCGTTCGGCGGGGCGCTGCTGATCTCGCGCCAGCTGCACGGCCAGCTCGAGCGCTTCCTCGCGGCCGCCAAGCGGATCGGCGGCGGCGACTTCTCCGTCACCGTGCCGATCGAAGGCGACGACGAGTTCGCCTCGCTCGGGCGCGAGTTCAACAAGATGTCGGGCGAGCTGGAGCAGCGCCTGCGCGAGCTCGACCAGGAGCGCGCCCGTCTGCGCGAGTCGATCGAGCGCGTGGGCGCCACGTTCGCCTCGAACCTCGACCGCGCCGCGCTGCTCGAGATCGGGATCCAGACGATCGTCGACGCGGTCGAGGCGGAGTGCGGCCGCGCGACCCTCCGCACCGCCGCGGCAAGCGGCGAGGACGGCCTGCTCGAGGGCGCGCGCGCCGGCGACATCGCAGGCGCCGAGGAGGCGCTCGCCGCGGCCGAGGCGCGCGCGAGAGAGCACGCCGCCCCGGCTGCCGCCACCGCCGGCGACGTGAGCGCGCTCGCAGCTCCGATCGCGCGCCGCGACGGCGAGCCCGGGGACCCGGCGCACGGCATCGTCTCCGTCGCGCGCCGTGCGCGTCCCTTCACCGACGCCGAGCGCGACCTCGTCGCCTCGCTCGCGCGCCAGACCGGCATCTCGCTCGAGAACGTCGACCTGCACGACGTCGTCCAGCGCCAGGCCGTCACCGACGAGCTGACCGGCCTCTTCAACCATCGCCGCTTCCAGGAGGTGATCGCCGCGGAGAGCGCCGCCGCGCGCCGCTTTGGCCAGCCGCTCGGCCTGCTGATGCTCGACATCGACAACTTCAAGCGCGTCAACGACCGCTACGGCCACCAGCAGGGCGACCTCGTCCTGCGCGCGGTCGCGCGGATCCTGCAGGAGCACACGCGCGAGATCGACGAGCCGGCGCGCTACGGCGGCGAGGAGCTGGCGGTCGCGCTCCAGCAGACCGATCTCGCCGGGGCGGAGGTGATCGCCGAGCGCGTGCGCATGGCCGTGGCGGCGCTTGACCTGCCGCGTCTCGACGGCGCCGGCACGCTGCGCGTCACCGTCAGCTGCGGCGTCGCCGCGGCCGATGACGGCGACCCGGCCGCGCTCATCGCAGCCGCCGACGCCGCCCTCTACGCCGCCAAGCGCGGCGGCAAGAACCGCACCGTCCGCGCCGGCGCGCCGCCGGTGGCCGCCGGGACCTGACGGCGCGCGGGCCGACGCTTGCACGCCCCCTCACGCCGGCGGCGGCCAGTAGCATGAGGCGCGATGGGTCAGTTGGACGACGCGATCCGCGAGCACCTGGACCTCAAGCGCCGCCGCGGGGCCGACCCCGCAGAGGTCGCTCGACTGGAGCAGGAGGCGCTCGGACCGGTCCGCCGCGAGCCGGCGCCGACCGAGGCCGCGGAGGAGCATCCCCCGACGGACGCCGCCGCCGAGCCGGCGCCCGCTGCGCCTGCCGCGCCCGCCGACCCTGAGCCGCAGGCGCCCGCCGACCCCGAGCCGCAGGCGTCCGTGGCCGCGCCGGAGCAGGAGCCGGCGGCGCCTGAGCCCTCGGCGCCCGCCGAGCCCGAGGCACAGCCGGCCGAGGACCCGCGCCACAGCGACATCGTCCACCAGCCGACGACCGAGTTCCGCGTCGAGGACCACCACGACGACGAGGACGCCGCTGCGGCGCCAGCCGAGCCGCCGGAGGCCGAACGGGCCGACAAGCCCGACGACGTGCTCGAGGAGACGCCCGACTTCCTCCAGGAGACGCCCGAGCACGACCGTCTGTGGTTCGAGCAGCGCCCCCCGCGCGACTTCGACTTCGACGGGTAGCGCGAGCGGGAACGGCAGGCGAACCGGGGTGGGGGCCCATCGCTACACGCTGCTCGACGTCTTCACGGCGACGCCGCTGGAGGGCAACGCGCTCGCGGTCGTCCACGACGCCGATGAGCTCGACGAGCCGACGATGCTCGCCTTCGCGCGCGAGACCCGCCTCTCGGAGACGACGTTCGTGCAGGCGAGCCACGTCGCCGGCGCCGACTACCGCAACCGCATCTGGACCGTCGAGCGCGAGCTGCCGTTCGCGGGACATCCGTCGCTGGGCACTGCCGTCGCGGTCGCGCGCGCGGAGCAGGCGCCCGACGCGCGCGGCGGCGGGCCGCGCGAGCTGCGCTACGTCCAGCAGACCGGCGCCGGTCTGCAGCCGATCGACGTACGCCTCGACGACGCCCACCGCGCCTACGCCTCGATGCTGCAGGAGCCCGCGGTGCACGGGGCCGAGGTCCCCCGCGCCGCTGCCACGCAGGCGATCGGCCTGACGCCCGAGCACGCCGATCGCGCCTTGCCGCCGCAGCTCGTCGGCAGCGGCCTCACGCAGCTCATCGTCCCGCTGCGCGACCTCGACGCGCTCGGGCGCGCGTGCCCCGACTGGGCGGCGATCGAGCCCCTGCTGGCGAGCCACGGGGCGACCGTCCTCTACGCGGTCGTCTGCGACCCGGCGGCGGCGACCGTGCGGGCGCGCTCGTTCGTGAGCGCCGCCGTCGGCGAGGACCCCGCGACCGGCTCCGCCGCGGGCCCGCTCTGCGCCTACCTCGCGGCGCGCGCCGGCCGCACGCGCGTGACGGTCGAGCAGGGGATCGAGATCGGCCGCCCGAGCCGCCTCGAGACGGCGATGGAGGGCGATCGGCCACGCGTCGGCGGCGACGTCGTCGCGGTCGCCGACGGCACCGTCCAGCTCTGATTCGTACCTTCGTCCAGCGGGCGGAGCGGGCCCTGCGCCTGGCGCGTCGGTCCGCCGATCAAGAGGGTGCCGGCGGAGGGCAAGGACGCCTTCGCAAGCGGCATGGATGCCGGTTGGATCGCCTTTGGCCGGGACGGTCCACGGCACGGCAGGGCACGGATGCTAGGTGGGGGTGCCTCTGGCCGGGGCGCCCCCACCGCCTCCGCGCGGCGTGCGCCAGGCGGACGTCCCGATCCGTCAGCGGACGACGCCGCCATGCCGGCTACCGTCCCGCCGGTCTCATGGGCAGCCTGCTCGCCATCGTCCTGCCGCTCGCGTGCGGCGCCGCCGTCTCCCCGACGGTCCTCGCGCTGCAGCTCTTGACGCTCTCGCGCCGCACCGCGCCCGTCGCACGCGCCTGGGCGGTCGCCGCCGGCTGCGCGCTCGTGCTCGCCGGCCTCAGCGTCGTCGCGCTGCTCGTGGCGCACAGCACCGGCGGCTCGGACAGCGGCTCCGAGGCGGGCGGGATCGTGAAGCTGGTCGCCGCGCTGCTGCT
>DATHEP010000085.1:0-3671 GCA_035318525.1 Conexibacter sp. | reverse complement strand
ACGCAGCTCGACCGCTTCGGCAAGAAGTTCGAGATCGGCCTGGTCTCGAACATCGACGACAAGCTGCTCGGCCTCACGCGCCGGCACATCCCGCACGACTTCGATCTCGTCGTGACCGCGCAGCAGGTGCGCTCCTACAAGCCGGACCCGGCGCACTTCAAGGAGTGCGAGCGGCGCGTCGGCAGCAAGAGAGGCTGGGTCCATGTCGGCTCGAGCTACCACCACGACGTGGAGCCGTGCCTCAAGGGGAGAATCCCGGTCGTGTGGGTCAACCGCACGAAGCAGCAGCTCGAGTCGGGCCAGAAGAGACCCGACATCGAGGTCTCGAGCCTGCGCGAGGCGATGAGAGCGCTCGGGCTCTCGTAGTCCGGTTCGCCCAGCCTGTTTCGCCGCCATGCGCGCGATCGCCGTTCACGAGGACGTCATCGTCGCGATCGGCGCGATCTGGAAGACCACCTGCACCGCCGTCCGCTCGGGTGACGAGGCGTTCCTGATCGACTCGCCGATCCTGCCGGACGAGCTGGAGGCGCTGCCGGCGCTGCTCGACCAAGCGGGCTTTCCGGTCACGGGGCTGCTCGTCACGCACGCCGACTGGGACCACCTGCTCGGCCGCTACGCGTTTCCGGAGGCGTCGATCGGCTGCGGCGAGACGACCGCGGCCCGGCTCGCCGCCGAGCCCGGCGCCGCCCAGCGCGAGCTGCGCGAGTTCGACGAGGAGTACCTGATCGACCGCCCGTCGCCGCTCTCGCTGCCGGGCGTGCAGGCGCTGCCGGTGCCCGGCTACTGCGCGGTCGGCGAGCGCGAGCTGGAGCTGCACCCGGCCGACGGGCACACGTCCGACGGGACCGCCGTGTGGATCCCCTGGGCGCGCGTCCTGGTGTGCGGGGACTACTTGTCGCCTGGCGCGATCCCGGAGCTGTCGCCCAGCTCGAACCTCGACGCCTACCTCGCCACCCTGCGCCGCTTCGAGCCGCTCGTCGCGCAGGCCGAGGTGGTGGTGCCCGGCCACGGGGAGCCGCTCGACAGCGCCCGCGCCGCGGCGATCCTGCGCGAGGACGTGGCGTACGTGGAGGGATTGGCGGCGGACCCGGCGTCCGCCACGCTCCCGCTCGCCCGCCGCGACGGCGGCAACCGGAAGCTGCACGAGTACAACGTGTCGCTCGTGTCGGGCGCGGACTGAGCGCCGCTCGGCGCGCGTCCGGCGGGCCCGGCGTGCGCCGTCGGGCATCGAGGGGGAAGGGCGCTTGTGCTCGCGACATGAATCGTGCGCCGCAACCCCCGGTCCAGCATGCACCGGAACGAAGAATGTACGTCTGTACCGATATAGGGTGCACAAAGGTGCAGTCTTCGCCGACCGCGACCGGACCCGCTCCCCTCGATGCCTGCGGCGAGCGACCGCACCCGGCGAACGCCTGAACGGAGCGCCGCCCCCGAGCGCGCCGGCGCCCGGTAAACATCCGAACGGAACGCCGCCCCCGCGCCCGCCGGCGCCCGGCGAACGCGCGTGAGCGGAGCGCAGCCGGCTACTCGCCGGCGGATCTGATCGTCGCGATCGGGTCGCCCGCGCTGATGGCGGCGCCCTCGGTGATGGGGAGCTCGGCGACGACGCCCGCCTTGTGGGCGGTGATCTCGTTCTCCATCTTCATCGCCTCGATGATGCAGAGGAGCTGGCCCTCCTCGACCGTGTCGCTCTGTCTCACCTTCACTCTCCACATGTTGCCCTGCATCGGCGAGGGCAGCGTGTCGGCACCGCCTCCGCCGCCCTTCTTGCGCTCGCGCGGCTTGCGCGGGGCGGCGGCGGCTCCCGCGGGCACGGCGCCGTTCACGGCGCCGCCGTACGCGGGCCCGATCACGGTCACATCGAAGCGGCGGCCGGAGACCTCGACCGTGTAGGCCTGCTCGACCTTCGCGGCCTCCTCGTCGTCGGCCGGCGCCGCCGGCTCGAAGGCGAGCGTTCTCAGCCATCTCTTGTCCTCGACGAGGTCGCGGCACGTCTCCGCTCTCGCCCACTGCTCGGTCGCCAGCAGCGCCTTGTGGAACGGGATCAGCGTCTTCAGCTCGGTGATCTCGTACTCGGACAGCGCGCGCAGCATGCGTCTCGTGGCGCTCTCGCGGTCGACGTCCCAGACGATCAGCTTCGCGACCATCGGGTCGTACATCGGCGAGACCTCGCCGCCGGGGCCGACGCCCGAGTCGACGCGCACGCCGGGACCCGACGGCTCCACGTACGCGCCGATTCTCCCCGGCGCGGGCGCGAAGTTCCGCGACGCGTCCTCGGCGTTGATGCGGCACTCGATCGCGTGGCCGCGCAGCACGACGTCGTCCTGCGCGATCGACAGCGGCTCGCCGGCGGCGGCGCGCATGCCCTCCTTGACGATGTCGATCCCGGTCGTCATCTCGGTCACGCAGTGCTCGACCTGGACGCGCGTGTTCATCTCCAGGAAGAAGTACTCGCCGTCCTGCAGCAGGCCCTCGATCGTGCCGGCGCCGACGTAGTCGACCGCCGCCGCCGCGTCCGTCGCGATTCTGCCGATGTGTGCGCGCAGCGCCTCGTCGACGGCAGGCGCCGGCGACTCCTCGATCAGCTTCTGGTGGCGGCGCTGCACGGAGCAGTCACGCTCGCCGAGGTGGATCACGTTGCCGTGTCTGTCGGCCAGCACCTGCACCTCGACGTGACGCGGGTCGGGCAGGTAGCGCTCGAGGTAGACGGTCGGGTCGGAGAAGAACTTCTCGCCCTCTCGCGAGGCGCCCTCGAAGGCTCTCTCCAGCTCGTCTTCCGTCAGCGCGACGCGGAAGCCCTTGCCGCCGCCGCCGCCCGCCGCCTTGACGGCGACCGGGTAGCCGATCGTTCTGTTGATGATCTTGCGCGCCGCCGCGACGTCGGCGACCGGCTCGGTCGTGCCCGGCACGATCGGCACGCTTGCCTTCTGCATCAGCTCGCGCGCCGCCGTCTTCGAGCCCATCGCGTCGATCGCGCTCGCCGGCGGGCCGATGAAGACGATCCCCGCCTTCTCGCAGGCCGCGGCGAAGGCGGCGTTCTCGGCGAGGAACCCGTAGCCGGGGTGAATGGCCTGGGCGCCGGATCTCTTCGCGACGTCGAGGATCTTGTCGATGACGAGGTAGGACTCGGCCGCGGGGCCGGGGCCGATGAGATACGCCTCGTCCGCTCGCTTGACGTGGATCGCGTCGCGGTCGAGCTCGGAGTACACCGCCACGGAGGCGACGCCGAGCTCCTCGCACGCGCGGATGACGCGGACCGCGATCTCGCCGCGGTTGGCGATCAGGACCTTCGAGAACATGCGGGCGGAAGGATAACGTGACCCTTCACGTAACGGTCGGCGGGTCAGTCCCCGCTCGCGACGATCAGGCCCGCGCCGACGGTGTCGTTCGTCGCCTCGTCGACCAGGATGAAGCTGCCGGTCTCGCGGTTGCGCGCGTAGGGGTCGAACGCGAGCGGGCCGCTGAGGCGCAGCCGCACGTGCCCGATCTCGTTGAGCGCGAGCCCATGCGAGTTCTCCTCGCGTGCGAGCGTTTCGACGTCGAGGTGCCAGTCGACGTCCTCGACGACGGCGCGCACGGCGCGCGTCCGTGGAGGCGCGCGCTCAGCGCTCCGTCGGCGCCACGATCATGCCCGCGCCGACCGTGTCGTTGGTCGCCTCGTCGACGAGGAT